>JAGCKB010000225.1 GCA_017647725.1 Bacteroidaceae bacterium | reverse complement strand
CTCCGTAAGCAATGAAGCGATTTATTCTATATATACTATTAATGATTGTGAGTGTTACGCTCACAGCCCAGAACTATGCAATCTCGGGTAGGGTGGTCGATGCCGAGAATAACAAAGAGACGCTGCCATATGCTCAACTGCGTGTTTTCGAAAAAGATACAGTTCAGGTTGCAACAGCTGTCTCGGATGAAGATGGTAATTTCGTGGTCAAGCTTGGACGAGATGGCGATTATCGTCTCTCGGTCTCATTCTTGGGATATAAGACACTTGACAAGAAATTTAAGCTTACAAAAAAGAGTCCTAAACTACGTATGGGTAAACTGCAATTATCGCCCGATAGCAAGATGCTGAAAGAGGCACTTGTTACGGGGCTTGCAAATGAACTAACGATAAAAGCCGATACATTTGTGTATAACAGCAATGCTTATCGTGTCCCCGAAGGGGCTACAGTGGCTGTGCTGATAAAACAACTGCCCGGTCTTTCGATGGATAGCGACGGTAATCTCACCTTTCAAGGAAAGAAAATAGACAACATCCTGGTAAACGGCAAACCGTTCTTCGGAGATATGAAAACAGCAATGTCTAATATGACAACCGAGGCTGTCGATAATGTGCAGATATATAAAAAGAGCAACGAGGACAGCGACTTTGCCGGTAAACACGACACAAATAAAGCAACTGTTATTGACCTTAAAATAAAAAAGGAGTATATGAGTTCGTGGAGTGTAAATGCCAATGCGGGTGGCGGTACAAAAGAGCGTTATTTAGGTAAGGTTTTTGCCTCGAACTTCAGCGATAAGTATCGCGCAGCGGTTTTTGCACAAGTAAATAATATAAGTCAGGACCAGCAGGTCGACGAGAACGGCAATTGGTATCACTGGGGTGGTGGAAACGGTTTTTACACCTATCGTAAGGTGGGAACAGTGCTCTCGTGGGACAATGGCCGCAAGAATAACGAAGGTGATTACATAAGAGGTAATCTTAATATAACAGCCTCTCACGATAATAGTAACAGAAATACAATATCCAATACCGAGACGTTCCTCTCACAAGGTGCTCATTTCGGTTACAGCAATAGCAATAACAACGGTCGCGACCGGGGTGTCAATGCCTACGGCTCGCTTACTTGGAATATAGATACTCTTAACCGAGTGAATCTTGGTTTCAATTATGGTTATAACGATAGTAACAATAGTAATAACTCGAATAGTTCTATATATAAGAGCGCGCAGAGTATGCAGGATGCTCATTTGGGGTTGATAGGCGAAAATATCGACAGTACATTGCGCGAGCAGGGAGTAAACTCGACATTGGATATTGGCGGTAGTAGTTCACGTTCTATAAACGCACGTATTAACGCCGATTACACACACCGCTTCGGCAATTCAGGAAATTCACTCTCGTTGAATGCCTCCTATTCAGTTAATTCGAGCAGAGGTAGCAACGATAATCTTTCGCACTATCGTTATTTCAGTCCCGACGCGCCAAAGAGCGAGCATCTTATGCGTAGATACACACTCTCTCCCAGTGATAACAGTACATACGATGCATCGGTAAACTTTTCGGGAAAAATAACCGATGAGATTCAGTATCATCTTGGATACTCATACGCGCATAATAGCAGAAGCGGTATTAATAGCCTGTACGACCTTAATCGATACGATGGTTATAACACGCCACTGTTGCCACCGGGTACACATCCCTCTACAGCCGACTCCCTGCGCGCAGTAATTGATATCGCAAACTCATATAACTCGGTCGAGTATAGCAATAAACACGCTTTTAACTCAGGAGTGTCGGGACGATGGGAAAAATTCGAGACGCATCTTGGTGTAAATGCAGCACACAAAAATGAACATCTTTATTATAGTCGCGACAACAATCGTT
>JAGCKB010000224.1 GCA_017647725.1 Bacteroidaceae bacterium | reverse complement strand
GTGTAATCACTATTGAGGAGGCTAAGAGCCGTGACACTACAATAGGTGTGGTCGAGGGTATGCAGTTTGATCGTGGTTACCTATCGGCTTACTTCATTACTGATACCGAGAAGATGGAGTGTGAGATGGAGAATCCTTACGTGCTTATCTATGATAAGAAGATTACCAACCTTAAGGATATGCTTCCTATTCTTGAACCTGCTGTGCAGACCGGTCGCCCTCTGCTTATCATTGCCGAGGATGTCGAGAGCGAGGCTCTTACCACTTTGGTTGTAAACCGTCTGCGTACTCAGCTTAAGATTTGTGCTGTTAAGGCTCCCGGTTTCGGCGACCGTCGCAAGGATATGCTTGAGGATATTGCTACTCTCACAGGTGGTATCGTTATCAGCGAGGAGAAGGGTATCAAGCTTGAGCAGGCTACTCTTGAGATGCTTGGCTCTTGCGGCAGAATTACTGTAAGCAAGGATAATACAACTATTGTCGATGGTAGCGGTAACAAGGAGGCTATTGCGCAGCGCGTAGCACAGATTAAGGCTCAGATTGCTACTACAAAGAGCGATTACGACAAGGAAAAATTGCAGGAGCGTCTGGCTAAGCTTGCCGGTGGCGTTGCTGTGCTCTATGTGGGTGCTGCTTCTGAGGTAGAGATGAAGGAGAAGAAAGACCGAGTTGATGATGCTTTGTGCGCTACACGTGCTGCAATCGAGGAGGGTATTGTTCCCGGTGGTGGTGTGACATATATTCGCGCTATCGACTCTTTGGAGAGTGTAGAGGTTGTAAACAGCGACGAAAAGACAGGTGTTGCCATCGTTAAACGTGCTATCGAGGAGCCTTTGCGTCAGATTGTTGCAAATGCCGGAAAAGAGGGCGCAGTAGTAGTGCAGAAGGTACGTGAGGGGCAGGGCGACTTTGGTTACAATGCTCGCACCGATGTTTACGAGAATATGCTTGCAGCAGGTGTAGTAGACCCTGCCAAGGTTACTCGTGTAGCTCTTGAGAATGCAGCTTCTATCGCAGGTATGTTCCTCACAACCGAGTGTGTTATTGTAGAGAAGAAGGAGGATAAACCCGAAATGCCTATGGCTGCTCCCGGAATGGGCGGTATGGGTATGATGTAATAAGGGGTTTTCCTTTTAAAAGTCTAAAGTGTCTGCTCTTTGATTGGGCAGACACTTTTTTTATGCTTTACTTTTAAACTAAAAAATGAAATAAAAAGTATCAACTTTTGCAGTTGAACCGAGAAATAGGTAATTTTGCAAAAAATATAAGAGACTGTTTGAATTTTATATTGCGAAACATACAGCTTCTGTAAGATTTTTTATAAATTTAATAAGCTTCTAAGCACAATGACCGATACACGAAATATAGCAATTGCCGAGTATGACTACCCATTGCCCGATGAGAGAATAGCAAAATATCCGCTTACACGTCGCGATAGCTCTAAACTGCTTCTTTACAGGGGTGGTGAGGTGTCGCAGGATACATTCTGTAACCTGCCCGAGCATATACCTACAGGAGCGCTGATGGTATTCAATAATACTAAGGTTATTCAGGCGCGTCTGCGTTTCCGTAAGGAGACG
>JAGCKB010000223.1 GCA_017647725.1 Bacteroidaceae bacterium | reverse complement strand
TGCTTATTCATCAGAATTAAATTCGTTTAATAATTTGTTATCGTATTTATATAATACAGTCAACTGTTCGATTGCCATTTTATTCAAGTAGAGAGCTCTCTCCGATTGAGATTTGCCTGTTTTTATCAATTCAGAATTCATGCTTTCCAAATTGATTAGCACTATCAATTGTTCTATAGAAGCATAATCAAAACTATTCAATCCGGATTCTTTTTCAATTGCCTCGAATTCGAGGTAATTAAACTGTGTGTTATGCAGACTTTCCCATAGCCCTAGAAATCTTACCGTATTTCTATTCCTCATCCAGTTTTGTATAACATATCCTATCCACATACGGTCGAGAGTCTGCTTGTCGTGCAGAAGGTCGTCGCGACGTGTGCTCGATGCAATAATATTCACAGCAGGGAATATACGCTTATTGCTCAATGTACGGTCGAGCTGAAGTTCCATATTACCTGTACCCTTGAACTCCTCAAAGATAACCTCGTCCATCTTAGAGCCTGTATCAATAAGCGCTGTTGCAATAATAGTAAGCGAGCCACCATTCTCGATGTTACGCGCTGCTCCGAAGAAGCGCTTAGGTTTGTGCAAAGCATTTGCATCGACACCACCCGACAACACCTTACCCGAAGCCGGCGAAACGGTATTATAGGCACGTGCCAAACGAGTGATAGAATCGAGGAATATTACAACATCGTGACCACACTCCACCATACGTTTTGCACGCTCAAGTACAATACCGGCAATCTTTACGTGGCGCTCGGCAGGCTCGTCAAAGGTAGATGCAATAACCTCGGCATTTACGCTGCGTGCCATATCGGTAACCTCCTCGGGACGCTCGTCGATGAGCAACATAATCATATAAGCCTCGGGATGATTGGCAGCTATTGCATTAGCAATATCCTTGAGCAGCATTGTCTTACCCGTCTTTGGCTGTGCAACGATTAGTCCGCGCTGTCCCTTTCCAATGGGCGAAAACATATCTACCACACGTGCCGACATATTATCGTAGCTGCCCGAGCAAAGAGTAAATTTCTCCTCGGGGAAAAGAGGTGTCAGATTATCGAAAGAAACTCGGTCGCGCACAAGCTCGGGGGCGAGTCCGTTAATTTTGTTTACCTTTACAAGGGGGAAATATTTCTCTCCTGCACTTGCGGGGCGGATGATTCCCTCGACTACATCACCTGTCTTCAGGCCATACATACGTATCTGTGACTGCGACACATATACATCGTCGGGCGAGGCAAGATAGTTGTAATCGGATGAGCGCAAGAAGCCGTAGTTATCGGGCATTGTCTCAAGCACACCCTCTACCCTCAGTACATCGGCAAAGTCGTATGTCGCAGGTGTTACAGGTTGCTCGGTATGCTCTTGTGTCTCCTGGCGACCTCTCTCGAAGCGCTGACGACGGCCGTTATTACGGAAATTCTGTTGTTGCTGCTGTGCAGCCTCGTTTCTCTTCTCAATCTTTGCAATAAGCTCGGTTGGAAGTTCCTCTTTATCGTTTGGCAACTCCTCTATTGGAACAAACTCCTCTTGTCCGGGTGTTTGGTTAGCCTGAGAATCCTCGACAGCTTGTGCGTCACCACTCTCTTCACTGCTTTTCTTTACCCCCTCGACCGCCTTTTCGGTTTTTGCCTTTGGCTTACGGCCTCGTTTCTTGGGAGCCGGAACAGCATTTTCCTCTACAGCAACAGCCTCTTCTGAAATTGTGACAACTGCGGCCTCGCTTTGGGGCGCATCTACCTCTTTTTCTACCGTTTTCTCGGCTTTTGCCTTTGGTTTACGACCTCGTTTCTTGGGAGCCGGAGCAGTAGTGTCGCCCTCTGTTGCCGAGTTAACCGTCGCTTGTTCAACCGATGGCGTACTCTCAACTACAACCTCTTGAATAGGCTTTACGCTCTCCTCGCCCTGTTTTTTAGGTTCATTTTTATCGAGCTTGACAGCCTTGTCACCTGTAGCAGTATACACCTTTGATGCCGTCTCGGCCTGTATACGGTTACGACGATGGTTACGACGATTCATTCTGTTCTCCTCTTTTACAACAGCCGGGGTACCCGATTGGCTACGCTGAAGCGCCTGTCCATCAAGAATACGATATATAAGAGTATCCTTCTCTAACGACTTTACGCCACTTATCCCCAACTCGCCGGCAATAGACTGCAATTCATTCAGTTCCTTGCCTCTCAACTGTTCTATGTGATACATAAATAATGATTATGCGAATTTTTCCACAACACAGCACATATACATTTCCATCAACAAGCGAGAATCATTTCATCTCCATGTTATACAGTATACGCTTATGGCTTACCGCAAAATATAAAATTGAAATTTATGATTGATTATTGACATCGAACAAGATTTGTCCGAAAATTTAACTCTGCAAAATTAACAAATTAGTTTTAAAAAAGGCTCTCATTTTGACATATTTTTTACTTTTCTCACTCTTATTATAGGATAAAAGCATCAATAGGAAGCCTTTTAAACAATAAAAGCACTACTCGGCCTTATATCCCGACTCCTTTATGACCTCTTGGGGAACCTCGTCGCAACGAATATAACGGCACACATCATCGGGATTCTTTTTAGCAGTCCACAGCATCGAACCCGACGCATAAAGTTCGGTTACGATGTATGAGTTGTTCCACTCTCCCATCTGATAGTCGTATACTCCGCTGATAATATAATCACCATTGCTATCCTTATCAACTGCGTATGTACCCGAGATGCAACGGGCATACATACTGTCAAATTTTTGGAACATTGTAAAAGTTCTATCCTTGCGGGTAAAAACAATATAACAATAGGTTCCCTGCTTCAGTTCAACCCCGTTCCACTCTTTCAACATCCAGGTACCGGCGATATTTGCAGGAGTCACATCAAGTGCAGGCTCGGTATATACCTCGTCGTCGCTATCCGAACAACCTTGAAAAGCAAACATTGCCAAGAAAAATGCCATTAGGCGAAAAATAGTCTTTACGTCCATTTTTTATTATTGTTTAATTTAGAACTTCTTATTCTTTATCATCGGAGATATATAATTTCCCTTCAATTGTTCGCACCGATGGAGTACCCTTAATACCCTCAACAAGCACTCTGAAACGCTGCTCACCAACAGTTTTTATCAGTTCAGCATCCACTATAACAAGGATATCACCCTCTTCACCGGGCTGTAACACCTCGGGTTCGGTGCGCAGAGTCACATATTCCGGCTTAATGAGGGCAGATAGCCTGAGTGGCACAACTCCGGCATTTGCACAAGCGATACGCTCTATGCGCCTCTGACTGCGAGTCACAGTTCCAAAGTCCACCTTGCAGCTTTTCAGTTTCAAAGCACCCATACTTTGTGGTAGATGTGCCCACTCGTCGTTGCCTATAACATTTCCAAGCAACACGAGCCTTGCAATCGGATTCTTACCACCCGACAGATAGACAAAAATATCGGTATCGACCGTACCGGCCTTTCCTTTGGGTGAGAAGCGCACATCAATCCTTCCTTTTCCTTGCGGTGCAATTGTCGCAGTATCGTACTTTACAACAGCGCATCCGCACGAAGATGTCACCCGCTCTACAGCGACACTCCTCCCCGACCTGTTCTCGAAGAAGAAAGAGACCACTCTTGCTGTGTCGCTCTCGAGCATTGCCCCCATATCAATTCTGCTCTTTGGAAAATGCAGCACACTGCCACCCTCTCTCATCGCGTGAAGCGCACGAATCGAATCTATTGCCGCACGAGAGAGTTTTCCCTGCTGCCCCTGCACAGCAAAGACAACAAGCAGCATTAAAGCAGAAATAATATATCTCATAATTTATATACTCTTACATCCATCCGTTGGCAGCAGCACCCTCTCTCACAGTAACAACCACACTCTGCTCTCTACCGTCAGAAACCTTCACAAGAAGAGTGGTAGAGCCGGTAGAGATACCCTTAACAGTAAGCATTGTACCTGCGATAGAAGCCTCTGCAATACTATTATCAGCCACACTGCAGTTATAGGTAAGAGCCTCGCCACCAACAAAATAACGGCTAAGATCTATTTGCACATTGCAGTCGGGTGCCACATACACATTAGGCAGTCTCATTGCGCTACCCGCACCCTCTATGGCACGCAGCAGAGCACCGGCATTCACCAAACGGCCCATCTTACCCACATATTTCGAAAGGTCGCATTTCGTAACCGATGCGCCCGGCGAAGAGTGATTATAGTGCGATTTTTTCTCGCCAACAAAATAGCCGTCAATATCGGTAGCCGTAGCAATCATAAGCTCAATAAACTCATCGGCCTTAAAATGTTTACGCAACTGCGCAGCATACGAAAGACCAAGAGCAGCTACTCCCGATACGTGAGGACACGACATCGAAGAACCCTCATAGAATCCATACGCAGGCTTACCCTGGTCGACAATAGTTGAGTATATCATACCCTCGCTATCGGCATTATCACCCGGTGTACCATAATAGTCGCTATCGCCTCCGGGAGCCGACAGGTCTATTCCTGCACCATAATCGGTATAAGTCGATGGAGTATAGTCGGCAGCAAGAGCAGCCACACATATAAAGCGAGAATAGAGTCCCGGGAACGAAGGTGCCGAAGCATACTCATTTCCTGCCGCAAAGACTACAACACCACCATCAATTACGCCATTAGGCGAACCTGCATTCTCGATGAAATAGTCGAAAGCCTCTTTCTCAAGCGGGTATGTTGTAGCCCACTCCTCTTCGGTAGCAGGACCGGGAGTAAAGCCCAAGATAGGATTAGCATCAGGAGACATATATCCCCAACTGCACTGAAGCACAGTGGCACCATTGTCGGCAGCATACTTCACAGCCTTAGCCTCCAGGAGAAGATTGGCAGCATAGCTGTCGTCAAAAATCTGCAACGACATAATCTTAACACCCTGCTGTCCTTTTGCAGCGTCGCCGCCTGCAACACTACTCACTCCTATACCGTTGTTATTTACAGCTGCGATTGTTCCTGCCACGTGTGTACCGTGTCCTGTATCATTGGAACCTGTGGTAGAGATATATCCTCTGTCGGTTGCAAAGTTATAGCCATATTTATCGCCTTTATAACCGTTATTGTCAGCATCAACATCCGAGCCAAGCTCCTCGCCCTCGTTAACCCACATATTGGGCGCAAGGTCGGGGTGATTATACATAACACCCTCGTCCATTACCGCAACAATTATCGAGGGATCACCTGTGCAGATATTCCACGCCTCGGCACATCCTACGTCACACCCTGCAATACTCTTCGCCCAGGGCTGCTCAAAACTGTAACCACCATAGTTTATATATCCCCACTGACGAGCAAGTCCCGGGTCGTTAAAGGGGTGGTCGACAGCATCGGCAAGCATCTCGGCAGGGCGCACCTTGCGGTTACTCTTACGATATATCTTGCGGTTACACTGCATCTTTGAAATCTCACCAAGCTTAGAGAGATTTTCCATAGCCTCGGCAATATTAACACCCTTATCAAATTTCACCTGATACCACAGATGAAGTCCTGCCTTGCGTGTACGCTCCTCGGTAGAGGGGTCAACTGGAAAGACACGCTCGAAGCTATATGCACCCAGAATCCTAAGAACCTCATCGGTCGATGGTATTCCCGAGCGGGTCTCCACTCCACGCATTGCACGTGCTTTGAAAGCCTCATCAAGAACGCTCTCCATCTGAGAATCGAATTTAATAAGAAGTTCGCCCTCTATCGCTCCTTCGGGGAGCACCACCTCGGGCTGTGCAGGAAGCACAACGCTCTGAGTCTCATCGCTGCAGGCAACGGCACACACAAGACACATAGCCGCAGCACAATATCTAAAAAACTTTTTCATCATTATTCGGCAAATTCATCTTTTAATTCATACTTTTCTCTTGTTCCCGGCAGAGCCTCGTAGTAGTATTCAAAGTTTGCAGGTGCATTCTCGAATCGTACAAGCTCGCCAAGCGAATTCTTTCCCTGCTCCTGCTGATTGAACACAAGAAGTTCGGGCTGCCAATCGAGCAGGTGAGGATGATAGAGCAACCAATCGGGCAACTTACCTGTGAAGAAATTCAGGTTCAGAGAGAGTTGCTTTACATTGGGCAGAATACGCGGTATATTATTATCGGCAAGATACTGTATAGTATCGCCACCAAAAGCATCAACATCCTCTTGTGTATATGCCCTTATGCCATCCTCACCGGGTGTAAAGTCGGGCAGACTACCCTCAATATAATTATTTGATAGCAGCAACTCCTCGAGTGTATCCCAAGTAAAGAGACGACGCAATGCGTTATCGCTATCGGCATTAAAATGCAGTCCTATTCCATCCTCATAGCTCCCTGCATCGCTCAGGTCACGGGTTGCCCAACGGCGGTTGCCTATGAGATTCAAAGATTTCAATTTAGGGAAATTCTCCTTAGTAAGCACTGGAGGTATTTCAGAGAAGTTGTTCGCACTGATGTCGAGAGTCTCCAATTTATCGCCTAACTCCACAAACTCCTCGGGAAGCTCTGTTATACCATACGAGAAAAGAGTAAGATGTTTCAAATGCTCAAGGCTGCACACCTCGGGGCCAAGCTCAATGCTTTTGAGCATAGTATTTACGTTGCTCGACACACTGAGACTCTCGATAAATCTCAGATATTTTATCTCCTGCGGAATACTCTCCTCGGTATTAAATATAAAGAACTCGACACTGCGCACGCGACCAACAGCCTCGGGAGCAGGCAAATCCTCATCCGAAGCCTCCCACAGTACAACGTCTCTCCAATTACGCATGTTCTCACTTGTATCCCAGGGGTCACTCATACCATTAAGACGCTCGAAGATAGTGAGCAAAGCCAAAGAGTCGCCCTGACGGTTATCCTCTATGCGAAGCGCCGCTTTCTGGTTTATCAGCAACGTTGCCTCGGCATCAAGCTCATCCTCCTCGTTAACGGGTACAAAATTAACTCTCGCCACTCGCTCTACGGGTTGTACGTTCATTTTCCAATTGAAACGCAGTTTAATAGTACGCGGACGCGCTCCTCGGTCGAGTCCAAGGTCGAACTCCTCTACCGACAGCCACTCCTCATCACCCTCGGGATACTCTATTTGTACCTCAAAAGGAACATTCGCCGTTACCTGAGCCTCACAGAAGCGCTCACCCACTTTGGCCGAAGCCTCGATATTAATCTCGGGTTCCTTTAGCGAAACAATCTTTCCGAATCCGGTCTGATTAACCTCTACCGACACCGTTGCACCGCCTACCTCGGTAAAGCGCACCTCGGCAGTGCGCACACCACTCACAAGACTCGAATCAACAGTTATGGTACACTCGGCATAACCGTTGCCATTTGCTGGCGATACCATCAACCACGGTTCTGTAGCAAGAGCCACCCAATTCTGCCCGGCCTGCACAAGCAACTTATCGCTACCACCCTCGGCTGCAAAGGTCATTTCAGTCTTATCGGTGCAGATAGCCTTAATTGCATCATTACCGTCATCATCGCTACACGACACCACCGACACCAGAAGCACCAGAGAGAGTGTCATTCCCAATATCTTATTTATCATTGTATTCATAATTTGGAACAGAGATTATCAATTTTGAATATTCAAAGCCTCGCATCCGCGAATATCCTGTGTCTTATCATATATAAGCATAAGTATTCCCGCCTCGATATAAGCACACAGAGAG
>JAGCKB010000019.1 GCA_017647725.1 Bacteroidaceae bacterium | reverse complement strand
GGACACCAATAATTTTCTTTTCTAAACTTCATACGAATAATAGATAAAAATAATGGAACATCTTAAGATGTTCCATTATAATATACATTCATGATTTGATAATAACCTGCAGCTATATAAAAATTCCAAGGTTCTACATTAGCACCACTGTAATACAATGAAGTGTTAGAAAACATTGATGTTTCAATCCACGCAATGTTATTTGATGGACTTTTATGCTGTGGAATTTCTTGTTTTATGCGTCAATTATGGCATATCCGGCATTCTTCTCGATGAATTCGCGGCGAGGACCAACATCGTCACCCATAAGCATAGAGAAGATGCGGTCGGCATCTTGTGCGTCGCGCACTGTAACCTGTTTCAGGGTACGTGTCTCGGGGTTCATTGTTGTTGTCCATAGCTGCTCGGGGTTCATCTCACCAAGACCTTTGTATCGCTGAATCTTGATGTCTTTTTCGTTACCGCCTGCAAACTCCTGAACGAAGGCATTCTTCTCCTCGTCGTTATAGCAATAACGGCTGACCTTGCCCTTGGTACATAGGTAGAGTGGGGGTTGTGCCATATATAGGTGGCCTCCCTCGATTATCTCGGGCATATAGCGGAAGAATAGTGTCATAATGAGTGTGCCGATGTGTGCTCCATCGACGTCGGCATCGGACATTATAATTACCTTGTGGTAGCGCAGCTTGTCGATGTTGGCTTTCTTGCTGTCCTCGGGGTCGAGACCGAAGCGTACACCCAATGCTTGGATAATGTTGTTTACCTCGTCGCTCTCAAAGGCTTTGTGCCACATTACTTTCTCTACGTTAAGAATCTTACCGCGAAGGGGGAGGATTGCCTGGAAGCGGTTCTTGCGACCTTGCTTTGCCGAACCTCCCGCCGAGTCTCCCTCGACGAGGAAAAGCTCGCAGTTTGCAGGGTCTTTATCGGAGCAGTCGGCAAGCTTACCGGGCATTCCGCAACCGCCCATAGGGCTCTTGCGCTGTACGCTCTCACGTGCCTTACGTGCTGCTATACGTGCTGTGGCTGCAAGAATCACCTTGTCGACGATCATCTTAGCCTCTTTGGGGTGCTCTTCGAGGTAGTATGCGAGTGCCTCGCCTACAGCCTGGTCAACAGCGCCTGTTACTTCGTTGTTACCGAGCTTGGTCTTTGTCTGTCCCTCGAACTGTGGCTCGGATACCTTTACCGATACAATGGCTGTAAGACCTTCGCGGAAGTCTTCGCCCGAAATTTCTACCTTTGCCTTCTCCAAAGCCTTTGTGTCGTCGGCATATTTCTTAAGGGTGCGGGTGAGTGCACGACGGAATCCTGCAAGGTGGGTACCACCCTCTATTGTGTTGATGTTGTTTACGTATGAGTGTACGTTCTCGCTATAGCCGTTATTGTAGATGATAGCTGCTTCAATGGGTATTCCCTGTTTCTCGGTGTTCAGGTAGATGACATCGGCAATGAGTGGAACGCGTGACTGGTCGATGTAGCGAACGAACTCTTTAAGACCTTCGGTCGAGTAGAATGTGTCGCGTTTGTACGAGCCGTCCTCTTCGGTTTCGCGCATATCGCACAGTGTGATTGTGATGCCTGCATTAAGGAATGCAAGCTCACGCAGACGGTTGGCCAATATGTCGTATTTGTACTCTGTTACAACGAAGATAGAGTCGTCGGGCTGGAATGTCTGACGTGTACCGCGAATAGATGTCTCGCCTGTGCAGTGAACCTGGTCAAGTGGCTTGCCGCAAGAGTAGTTCTGCTCGTAGTGCTTGCCGTCGCGAAAAACTTCGCTCTTCATATGCTTCGAGAGGGCGTTTACGCACGATACGCCGACACCGTGTAATCCTCCTGATACTTTGTAGGAGTCTTTGTTGAACTTACCTCCGGCGTGCAGCACTGTCATTACGACCTCAAGTGCCGAGCGGTTCTCTTTTTCGTGCATATCTACGGGGATACCGCGACCGTTGTCCTGTACTGTGATTGAGTTACCTGGGTTGATTGTTACTTCGATATGTGTACAGTACCCTGCCATAGCCTCGTCAATGGCATTGTCTACGACCTCGTAGACAAGATGGTGCAGTCCCTTCTCGCTGATGTCGCCAATGTACATTGCGGGGCGTTTGCGCACTGCCTCAAGACCTTCGAGGACTTGAATACTGTCGGCTGAATAATTCGTTGCCTGACTGTTTTTTATATCTTCACTCATGGTGTTTGGTTTCTCTGTTTTTTGTTATGGAAGATTCTGTTTTCGGCCTTTTGGGGATAAGGCTCATAAACCGAACAAAATTACAAAAAACGGGCGTATTCTGCAAGAGCTTTTGATAAAAAAAGAGTGGTTGACGATGTAATCGTCACTATATATTGTGTGCGGGTGAAAACTGTTTAGGCTCTATGATATCTTTGAAACCCTTAAGAGTTTGGGAAGGCCTAAAAACACAAAGGCCGGATGAAAATCCGGCCTGCGTTAGGTAAATATATGTTCTTGAAACTTAGGCTAATTTTGCAATTTTAGCGCAAAGACCTGACTTGAGGTTAGCAGCCTTGTTCTTGTGGATAAGACCACGCTTTGCCATTCTGTCAAGCATTTTCTGTACCTCGGGGAACTTTGCAAGTGCCTCCTCTTTGTTTGTCATAGCACGAAGGCTACGTACAGCTGAACGCATATTCTTTCCGTAGTAACGGTTCTGCAGATTTCTTTTCTCTGTCTGACGGATTCTTTTGAGTGCTGATTTATGGTTTGCCATCTCTTTAAATATATTTTTATCGTTTTTACTTGTAGCCCATAGGGGAATCGAACCCCTCTTTCAAGAATGAAAATCTTGCGTCCTAGCCGATAGACGAATGGGCCATTGCTCTATTTTGCTCTTGTAAAGCAGTTAAAACACGTCATACTAACGCTAAAGCGACTGCAAAGGTATAACATTTATTTTTAATAGACAAAGTTTTTGACGTTTTTTTTTGTATATTCGCGCAATAAACCTATTGGATGTATGATTGAGAGCCTCAGTGGTATAGTTTTACGTACAATTAAGCACAACGATACTCTTATGATTGCCGATATGCTGACGCAGTCGCACGGTCGTCTTTCGTTTCTTGTGCCAATGTCGCGCAGTCGTCGCTCGGCTGTGCGTAACGTGCTATTTCAGCCTCTCTCTATGTTGACCTTTAACGCACCTATAGGCAAGAGAGGGATGAGTCGGATTTCCGAGGTACAGCCCTACTCTCTTTACTCTACAATTCCGTACGATGTATATAAGTCGGCAATAGCTCTTTATTTATCGGAGTTTCTTTGTGCGGTTCTTCGCGAGGAGGGAAGGAATGAGCCGCTGTTTGCCTATCTCGACTATGCTCTCAGCTGGTTCGATGAGGCAAAAGAGGGGTACAGCGATTTTCATATAGTGTTTTTGCTACAGCTCACCCGTTTCATCGGTATATTCCCAAATGTCGAGGGGGCGCGTCGTGGCTCATTTTTCGACCTTGCTGCGGGGTGTGTGGTGAATGACCGTCCTGCGCACAATCTTTATCTCTCTCCCGATGATACAGTGAATTTTATCGAGCTTTTGGGTGTAGGCTTCGACTCTATAAACCGGTTGTCGTTAAATAGAAAAGCGCGAAGAGAGTACCTCGCGCTTATAAACAGTTATTACAGTCTGCATATCCCCGATTTTCCTCTGCTTAGGTCGGCCGAGGTGCTTCGTGAACTTTTCGATTGATTATCCCAAAATTCTCTTTACAATGCCCGAGATTGCTCGGCCATCGGCCTTGCCTGCCAACTGCTTGGTAGCTACGCCCATTACCTTGCCCATCTCCTGTGGTGTTGTTACTCCAAGCTCGGCGATGATGGCTTTCACTGCTGCCTCAATCTCCTCTTCGCTCATCTGTGCAGGAAGATACTTTTCCATTACTGCTACCTGTGCGAGCTCTTCCTGTGCAAGGTCGCTTCGTCCTTGACTCTGGTATAACTGGGCCGATTCGCGTCCCTGTTTTACCAACTTTTGGATAATCTTCAGTGCTGCATCGTCGCTTACTGTATCGCCAGCGCCGGGCGCTGTCTTTGCCTCAAGTAGAACTTTCTTTATGTTGCGCAATGTAGCAAGTGCTACTTTGTCCTGGGCCTTCATAGCCTCCTTGATGTCGTTGCTGATTCTGTCGAACATTTCCATAATATTCTTTTTAATCTATATTGTATTCTGATTCGTTGCTTGTCTCTATCTCGTTCTCGGCATTGGCTTCGGTTGCTTCTTTTACAACAACCTCATCGGTGGTTGTTGTTCGCTCTGTGTAGGAGCCAAAAGATGATTTAAGAAACTCGAGGTCGCGAGTGGTACGTTTGTATGTTGGTGAGTTGTCAATGGCATTGATGAAATCTTCGTCGTTTATCTCGTCGCCATTGAAGATGTAGACCTTGTGATCTTGTTTGTAGAATGCTCTTGCCATCTGTTGCAGGCGCTCTTCCTCTTCGCGCTTTTTGCGGCTCTCCTCTTGCGTCAGTTGCTCTTCGGCTTCTATAATGGGTTCCATTCCCGGTATGTTCTTCATACCGAATCCGGTGGCAAGCACTGTAACCTTTACCGAGTTCTCGTCAATGCTGGCATCTTTGCTCACTCCCCAGATAACCTCGATGTTCTCGTCGGTAAACTGTCTCATAAACGAGTCTACCTCCTCTAACTCAACGACTTTCATCGGGGTATTGGGGTTGTAGTAGATGTTGAAAAGTATCTTCTTCGATTTATAGATGTCGTTGTCGTTTAACAGCGGTGAGTGCAGTGCCTTATGGAAGGCGTTTGCTACACGCTGGT
Organism: Bacteroidaceae bacterium; assembly: GCA_017647725.1. Taxonomy (GTDB): domain Bacteria; phylum Bacteroidota; class Bacteroidia; order Bacteroidales; family Bacteroidaceae; genus HGM04593. The sequence goes on along the minus strand of JAGCKB010000019.1, from coordinate 5,153 downwards.
CGCCCGAGTCGATACCGTAGCTCATTATGGCTACTCCGCCATTTTTCAGCACCTTTTTCACATCGCGGAAGTCGAGGTTTATCTTGCCTCGGGCAGTGATAATCTCGGCGATACTTTTAGTGGCGGTTGTAAGTACTTCGTCTACTTTAAGGAAGCCGTGCTCTATGTCAAGGTCGGGGTATATCGAGAGTAGTCTTTGGTTGTTGATAACCAAAAGGGCATCGACGTGCTTGGCAATCTCGGTAACTCCTTTCAGTGCCTGACGTATTTTTCCACCGAGCTCGAAACGGAATGGTATTGTCACTATTCCTATTGTGAGCATACCTTTGTTCTTGGCTATCTCGGCAACAACGGGTGCGGCGCCTGTTCCGGTTCCTCCTCCCATTCCTGCTGTTATGAATACCATCTTTGTGCCGTCGTCGAACAGTTGCTCTATCTGTTGGCTGTTCTCAATGGCTGCTTCTCGGGCTACTGTAGGGTCGTTGCCTGCTCCAAGACCTTCGGTGGTCTTTACTCCTAACTGTACCTTAACGGGGATATCTGAATTGTTGAGGGCTTGAATATCGGTGTTGCAGATTGCAAACGATACGTTATGAACACCTTCGCGGTACATATTCTGTACTGCGTTGCTGCCTCCTCCTCCAACACCTATAATCTTTATTATGCGTGGTGCATCGGTGGGTATATTGAATCGGGTGAGTATTTGTGCCGATTCGCTCTGAATACCGAGTTGCTGTTCTCTGTTATCTGATTCGTTCATAGTTGTATCGCTTTATTCTTTCTCGCTTATGGTATCTTCTTCGTCGTTGGTGACATTGTCTATCAGTTCGTTGAACCAACGGAATACTTTACTGGGTTTTTGCTTCTTTGGCGGTTTGGGCGTCTCTGGGGCCTTTTCATTACCGCTTTTCGGTGTCTTATCCTCGTTGTTTTCTGTTTTCTCTTCTTTTTCCTTTTCCTTTTCTGCTACTTGGTTATCGGGGGCTTTGTCAGTTACCACGGGGTCGCCGAAGAGGTCGGTCTGGAACTGCTCGGGTGTTGTTTGTATGAACTCGTTGCAGCAGTTCTCTTTGCCGTTGAGAAGAAGCCCGTAGAGTGCGGGAGTGATGGCCGATGAACCCAGGCTCAGCTCCTCGGCGCAGTTGTAGCTGTAGCTCTCTTCGTTGGCGATGCGTGTCTTGAAATTGGGTAGGCACTCCTGAATTATCTGCATTATGTTTTTCAGTTTTGAACCGCCGCCTGTAAATACGATATTGGCTACTCTGTTTTCTGCCTCCTCTATCTGGTGTTTCACATTCAATAGAATTTCGGACATACGTGCCGAGATTATCTGATTGACAAGTTCGGTCTCTATTATGCTGTTGTCGTCGTCGGTAGAGTTATAGCCCTTGAATATCTTCAGTTGCTCGGCCTCTTTATAGGGTATCTGCTCGGCGCAAAGGTCTCGGGTTATGTTGTTGCTGCCAATGGGTATTACTACCAATTTCCTTAGCAGATTGTTTGTGTATATTGCAACGGTAGTGGTCTCGGCTCCTATGTTCACAAGTGCAGCACCGCTGCTGCGTTCGGTATCACTGAGCAGTATGTTTGCTTCGAGGATTATGGCATTGTAGCTGTCTAATATGCATATATTTGACATTGCGAAACTCTCTTCCAACTGTTTCATATACTGCTCGCGAAGCAGAATGTTCTGGTAGTTGCACTCTATGCGGCGCGTGGGTATACCCATAGGTGTGAGGCTTGTCTCTCCGTTCAGGCGCGATTCAAGCGGCAGTACCATTATCCTCTGGTAGCCATCGGGGACAGCGAACTGTTGGTCGTTCTCAAGTGCCATTTGCTCAATGACACTCTGGGTGACTTTGGTATATTCGTCGAATGTGCGTACAACGGTAGATTTACGAGTGTGCATCGATAGACCGCCGAAGGCAACGTATGCCTTTTCTATTGTGAGATTATCGAGTGAGGGCTCTAAGCGGTTTATGAGGCTGTTGAGGCAGTTACCTGTCTCGTCGACATTACGAACCACTCCTTTGGATACAAATCCGTTGACTGGTTCACTTGCGTATGCCAAAATATTTATTCCCGAGTAGGTTTGTATTCCCACTGCACAGGATATTTTGGATGAACCAATCTCTATTGCTACTATATAGTTATTTGTTGCCATATATATTGACGCTTTAAATTTCTATGAGTATAATTTGTAAAGGAAACTGATGCTATTTTATTATTTTGTTGTTCCTATAACTTTTTTGTCAAATTCGATGTTTAGTTTCTTGTATTTGTTCCATCCTATTTCGTTTAGTCCGTCGGAATAGAACTTCATAAGTTTTTCGAGTTTTGCTTCGAGGTTGTCGATGCTGCCAACCTCTATGGTGTGGTTGCCTATACGGGGTACTATTATAATCTCTTTCTTGGGAGTGAAATATATCTGTTCTATCTGTTCGCGCCAGAATTTCTCCTTCTTTAGGTATAGGGCTATCTGAAGTAACTCTTTGTCGGCCATTGAACGGTCTATGTTTCCGCTTGCTACAGGAAGATATATTGCATTGTATACTCCCTCAATTATATATCCCTCTTCGTCGATATAAAACTCTTTCTCGTACTTGTCGAATACTTGTAGTATAGGCTCTTTGCAGCCGATGCGTATGCCTATAATATTACTGTATGTCTTGTAGCATTGGCAGTTGTCGATGAGGGTCGACTCCATAATGCATCGCTCAATCTCTCCACAATCGATACTGCTCATCTCTTTGCCTGTGGGGTCGAGTTTTCGTCCTTTAAGCAGTTTTTCAATATTTTCTACTGTGAGTACCTTATGATGGTTCTGTGCAATAAGAATATCTACTCCCTGACATTTTGCTTCGGCTGGTCTGTCGGTGAGGAAGAGGATGGCAAATATAACGTATATACTTAGTATTGCCATTGCTGATATGAGTAATATTTTCTTTAGCATTTTAGTATGCGGGCCATTTGTGGTACATCATTCTCAAGGTCGCCGGCTCCAAGTGATACAAGCACTTGGAATGTATCGCGTCTCTCTTCTACTATTGCGAGTACTTCGCTGCGGTTGCAGAGTCGTTTCTCTACATTAGGGGCAAGACGGTCGTATATGAGACTGCTTGTTACTCCCTGTATAGGCTGCTCGCGGGCAGGGTATATCTCGGTAAGAATCACCTCGTCGAATAGGGAAAGGCTCTGTGCAAATTCGTTGTAGAAGTCGGCTGTGCGGCTGAAGAGGTGCGGTTGGAATATTACGCTTATCTTCTTGTCGGGGTATAGTTCGCGCATCGACTTTGCACAGGCTTTTATCTCATCGGGGTGATGAGCATAGTCGCTAAGCAGTACGAGGTTCTCTTGCTTGATGTGGAAATCGAATCGACGGTCGGCACCGGCAAAACTTTTCATTCCGCTACGCAGCTCCTCGGCTGTGGCACCGCATATCTGTGCCATTGCCATAGAGACTACTCCGTTCTCAATGTTTATACTCACGGGTACACCAAGTTCGATGTCCTCTATTGTTTCCCAGGGTGACACATAGTCGAAGATGATTGTTCCACCGCCTATGCGTATGTTGGTTGCGTGAAAATCGCCGCTGCTGCGACCGTAGGTGTAACATTTTACTCCGTTGGCAGGACGGGGCTTTACCTCTAATCCTTCGTGTATTATAAGGTATCCGTCGGGGCGTATACGTTCGGTAAACAGTGCAAAGGCTTCGAGGTAATTCTCTTTGTTTCCGTAAATATCGAGATGGTCGGGGTCGGCACTTGTTATTGCGGCAATGTATGGCGTCAGTTGTAGGAATGAACGGTCGTACTCGTCGGCCTCTATTACTACAAGGTCGCTCTTGTCGCTAAGCACAAGATTGCTTTTATAGTTTTTTGATATGCCGCCCAGGAATGCTGCGCAGTCGACGTGTGACTGATGCAGAAGGTGGGCTGTCATAGTCGAGGTTGTTGTTTTGCCGTGTGTTCCGGCTGCGCACACTCCACGTTTGCCTCGTGTGATAATTCCCAATACCTCGGCACGTTTTTTTATTACAAAGCCGTTGTTCTTGAAATATTCCCATTCGAGGTGTCCTTGTGGGATGGCTGGGGTGTAGATGATGAGCGTGTTCGATGCGTCGCGACACTGCGAGGGGATTTCCTCGGGTGCCTCCTCGAAATGCAGTTGTGCTCCTTCGGCTATCAGCTGCGTGGTGAGTGGGCTGGGGGTGCGGTCGTATCCTGCAACGAATTTGCCCTCGCTAAGAAAATAGCGGACGAGGGCGCTCATTCCAATGCCTCCTGCTCCCAGAAAGTAAACCGATTTTATGCTGCTTAGTTCCATTATCTTACATTTTCGTTCTTACGTCGTGTCTCTTTTTCGATGTATGCGTCGGCAAGCATAAGCACCTCTTGTGCTATCTGCTGTGCTGCATTTGGTCGTGCCATCTCCTGAATGTTCTGCTCCAATGTCTTTAGTTTTTCGCAATCCTTTACAGTTGCTATTGCTGTTTCTATAAGTTCCTCTTTTGCTTTAACATCGGCAACGTGTATTGCGGCCTGTTTCTCGACAAGCGCCATTGCATTTTTTGTCTGATGGTCCTCGGAAACATTTGGCGAAGGGACAAGGATTACGGCTTTTCCCAACAGTGCAAACTCGGATATTGAGCCTGCTCCTGCACGCGATACTACAAGGTCGGCTGCGCTTAGTGCCAGTGCCATGTCCGATACAAAGTCGGTTACAGTAAGGTTGTCGGGTTTTTCTACTTCGTTCACACGCTTGAGCATCTCCTCGTAATATATCTTACCTGTCTGCCAGATGAAATGTACATCGGGATTGGCTTTGATTGTTTCGATATTGGCGAGTACGCTCTCGTTCATACTGCGTGCACCTAAGCTGCCTCCTACGATTAGTACGCATCGTCCATCGGGGTTGATGTTCAGCGAGCGCAGTGCCTCTTCACGCACTGTGCGACGGTTGAGGAGGGTGTTACGTACCGGGTTGCCTGTCATCTTCAGTTTCTCATGAGGGAAGAAACGCTCCATTCCATCGTAGGCAACACATATCATTTTTGCTTTACGCGCAAGAATCTTGTTGGTTACTCCTGCATAGGAGTTTTGCTCCTGAATAAGAGTGGGAATGTCAAGGCTTGCAGCCACTTTCAGTGTGGG
>JAGCKB010000018.1 GCA_017647725.1 Bacteroidaceae bacterium | reverse complement strand
TGTATATATACAAAAAAGACAACCTTTAAGGTTGTCTTTTGCTCTTCAGGTAGGACTTGAACCTACGACCCCCTGATTAACAGTCAGGTGCTCTAACCGACTGAGCTACTGAAGAATGTGTATCAAACTTGAACCCTTTTTGTCGCTTTTTGCTCTTCAGGTAGGACTTGAACCTACGACCCCCTGATTAACAGTCAGGTGCTCTAACCGACTGAGCTACTGAAGAATTTTTACGACCTTTCTCGTTTGACGATGCAAAAGTAGTACTTCTTTTTTTTACAGCCAAGAAAAAACGCATTTTTTTTTCAAAAAAAACTCAAATAGTACAAAATAGTATCTTTTTAGCTTAAAATAATCCAAAAAAGAGTGCTAAAAGGAACGAAATAGTGTATCTTCGCACAATTAAACTCAAAGAGGTGGGGTAATGGATGCTGCCTCTGTGTGAACAACCTTTTTAGAAATTCAAACAACTTCTTAATATTATGCGCAGAAGAATACCTTTTATTGTATTTCCTTTGGCGGTGTTATCGATATTGACATTGCTTGCATTCAGTAACGACCGTCGTAAATTCAATTTGTCGCAGCAACTTAATATATTCAACTCGATTATCAAGGAGCTCGACCTCTTTTATGTCGATACAATTGCTCCCGATAAACTCATTAAGAATGGAGTAGATGCAATGTTGAGCAAGTTAGACCCTTACACCGTATATTATTCCGAGGATGATGCCGATGAACTGAAAATGATGATTACAGGAAAGTATGCAGGAATAGGTTCTATAATACGTTATCACAACGATAAAAAGACTACTGTTATTGCCGAACCGTACGATAATATGCCTGCGGCTAAGGCAGGACTAAAGTGCGGAGATGCGTTGTTGACTGTCGGTGGGGTGGATGTAAAAGGTATGTCAACTGATAGCGTGAGTAATCTGCTGCGTGGTGAGCCGGGTACAAAACTTAAACTCGAGATTGAGCGTCCGGGAGTTAAAAAGCCTATGCAGATAATTGTAGAGCGTGCAAGTATAACTCTACCCCCTATTCCTTATTATGGAATACTGCGCGATAGTATAGGATATATACTGTTCGACAGTTTTACCGAGAATTGTGCTAAGGAGATGCGTCGCGCCATTGTCGACCTTAAGGGGCGTGGCGCAAAGTCGTTCATAATAGACCTCAGAGGCAATGGTGGTGGCTCGCTGCAAGAGTCGGTGAACATCGTTAATCTGTTTGTGCCAAAGGGAAAGACCATTGTAACAACAAAGGGAAAAATAAAACAGGCTAATGAGGAGTATAAGACAACGCGCGAGCCTATGGATACTGAGTCACCGCTTATTGTTCTTGTGGACGGAAGCACAGCTTCAGCATCAGAGATTCTGGCCGGTTCGTTGCAGGACTTTGACCGTGCTGTAATTGTGGGATCGCGGACATATGGAAAGGGACTTGTGCAGACAACGCGCTCGCTGCCCGGAAACGGTTATCTTAAACTCACAACATCGAAATATTATATTCCCAGCGGACGTTGTGTGCAGGCTCTCGACTATAGCCATCGTCGTAGCGATGGTACAGTGCAGCGCATACCCGACAGTCTGACAAATGTGTTTTATACTGCTGCCGGTCGTGAGGTGCGCGATGGTGGCGGTATACGTCCCGATGTAGAGCCCAAGAGCGAAGAACTATCTACTTTGCTTTTCTATCTTATGCAGGATATGACAATATTCGATTTTGCAACAGAGTATGCTCTTCGCAACAAAACAATTGCACCTGCCGCTACATTCGAGATAAGTGATGATGACTATGAGTTGTTTAAAAAGAAACTTATAGAAAGCGGATTCAGCTATGATATGCGTAGCAGCAAGATGCTTAAGCAGTTGAAAGATATGATAAAGTTCGAGGGTTACGAGGAGATAACAAAAGAGGAAATTGCATCGCTCGAGGGTAAGTTGCAGCAGAATCTGGGACACTCGCTCGAACATTTTGCTTCTCACGTCAAACGACTTATAGGCGACGAGATTGTAAAACGCTACTATGGTCAGAAAGGCGGTGTGGTATATAATCTGCGTGATGATACCGATATTGAGGAGGCTTTCAAAATTCTTTCGGATAGTGAACGCTACAATAATATTCTTGCACCGCAGCCGAAAGATACTACTAATTGAGAATATAGGAAGTACGCTGGGTATGTCGAAATGAGGCTTTAAAATAGCTCTCTTTACTCAACCTCATAAGAAAGTGAATAGCTCAAAAACTTTTGAGCTATTCACTTTCTTAATATCTATTTTTCTTATACTTTTAGGAATATCTTATTTTTGTAGAGTAATGCTAATATTACAAATAGTATGAGGCTGTTGGCGGCTGTCAAAAGTACCGGGTACCACTCTCCCAGGAATTGCTCGGTTCCGTGAAGCAGTGAATTTGCAACAGAGCGGAAATTAATTATTTCGCCAATGAGATAGGCTGTGATGACATTACAACCATAGTAGAGCAACCATTCGCAGCCGCGTTTGTGTCCCTTGACGTCTATCCACCAGTAGAAAACTCCAAGCAGAAGATAGCACCATCCATCGCTAAAAAGTGTCATACTGCCACTCCATATACGTTTTATAATTGGATGCCATAGTCCCCACACCCATCCGGCTGCTATAAGTGCTATTCCAATTACAATCAGTGTGATTGCTGTTTTTTGGCGGTTGTCGTTGCCTCTACGGATGATTGTACCTGCGAGGCTGCCCATTGCTACGGTGCAGCAGAAAGTGAGGCTGCTCCATATCCATGTGTAGTCGTACCAGTCGGCAAATTGCCAGGTGCCGTCTTGGGTTAGATAGCTGCCGTCGCGCATACGTCCAAGGATGGCCTTGTCTACTATGGCGGCAAAATTACCGTCGCGGCTCCAGTCTCCAAAGAGCAGCATTGGAACGGTATATACAATAAGCAATATTGCTATGGCAAGTACTTGTGTGTGAGGCTTCAGATATAGCATTATCGGTACTGTGAGCAGATAGCCTATCGCTATTGCTTGCAGTGTGTTGCTGTAGATGTATATGTGATTGGGGTCGAGGGCAAGCAGGTTTCCTTGAACTAACATTCCAAGGAAAAAGAGTATTAATACGCGCTTGATTACTCTTCTCCACAATGCGCTCTGGCTGTTTTGTGAAAGGTATTTCGGTAGCGAGAATGGCATTGTAACGCCCGACATAAATAGGAAAAGTGGCATTACAAGATCCCAGGCGCTGAATCCCTCCCACTGTACGTGGTCTAACTGTGATTTGATTAATGCGCAGGTGCCACTGTTTTCCATTTTGCTGATGGCTTGCCATAGTATAGGCTGCACACCGACAAGCATCAACAGGTCGAGGCCTCGTAGCACATCAAGGGATAGTAGTCTTTTGTCGTTACTCATAGTATGATTTAGGTTGTTTATTCCTGTAGAATGTTTTTTGTATTTACTTGAACTTTGCTCGTAAGTTCAACCAATGGCTGTCAATCTTTTGCCATTAATATTCCAAATTCATATAGTGCATACAGTGGCACCGATACTACCAACAGGGTAAAAGGGTCGCCTGTCGGTGTCACTATGGCTGCAATGACAAGCAGTGCTACGGCTGCGTGGCGTCGGTACTCTTTTAGTAGCTTTTTGCTCACTAATCCTATGCGCGATAGAAGTTGAATGAGCAATGGCAGCTCAAAAAGTATTCCCATTAGGAATATAAGCATAAGAAAGGTGCTCATATAGGAGTCTAACGAGACGCTGTTTGCAATAGTGCTGCTTAGATTGTAGTTGGCAAGAAATGTGAATGTTATTGGGAATACAACAAAATAGCCTACGGCGCATCCTATGTAGAATATTGCTGTGCCAAGTAAAAAGGCTGCGCTCACGCTGCGGCGTTCCTGCTTGTAAAGTGCAGGGCGAATGAATCGCCATAATTCATATACCAAATAGGGGAATGTGGCGATAAAAGCCAACCAAAAGGATGTGCTTACGTGTGTCAGAAATTGTGTCGCAACGTTGATGTTGATAATCTCGGTCGTCGGTGCTGTGATTCCTGTCGTCTGGTAGAGGTAAAAACTGCTTTTAGATGGTGCAAGAACAACTGAGTCGAATAAGTAAGGCATAAAAGCAAATGCTACTGCGAAAAAGAGCAGCAACACAATTGCGGTGCGAAGAATTGACCACCGTAGAACCTCGAGATTATCCCAAAATGTAGACTCCTTGTTGCTCACGGTCAAGAGAGAGAGAGTGATGTGTGAAAAGCATTATTCTTTATCTTTTTTCTCTGTCTCCTGCTCCTCTTCCTTGCCGTTCATCCCATCTTTGAAACTGCGGACACCGCGTCCAAGTCCTTTCATCATTTCGGGTATCTTTTTGCCACCGAAGAAGAGTAATACTATGAGTGCAATAACAATTATCTCGCCCCAGCCAATGCCGCCTAAGAAAAGTAATATATCCATTCTATATCTGTTATTTCTAATTATTTTGCTAAAGTAGTAAATTTTTCTTTTATGACAAAGAAGGATGTTTGTAATAGTGTTTTTTTTACGGGCTTAATAGATTTTTAAACAGTTTTTTCATAAATTCGCGCTATGAAAATAGAACCTATTGCATATTTCCGTTCTCTCTTTCCAACGAAATTCGGTATACCGCGACAGAGTGGTATAGTGGAGGAACTGCCGGGACGCATTGTCTTTGAACCTCGTTATCGCAACGCTGATGCCTTGCGTGGTCTCAATGGCTTTGATTATCTGTGGCTTATCTGGGGATTTTCGGCCAATGAGGGGCGTGGTAAGGGTGGTTGGCATCCTACGGTGCGTCCGCCTCTGCTTGGAGGCAACAGGTCGGTTGGCGTCTTTGCAACGCGCTCTCCTTTTCGTCCGAATCCTTTGGGGCTCTCCTCGGTGAGGATAGATAGAATAGAGGAGCGTGAGGGCGAGGGGATGGTAATTTATGTCCTGGGTGCCGACCTTATGGATGGTACTCCGATATATGATATTAAGCCATACGTTGCATATGCCGACGCTCACCCGGATGTGCGCAGTGGGTTCGTCGATGAGAATAGCTGGGGAGTGCTAAAGGTCGATTTTCCGCCCGAATTGTGTCGCTGTCTCCCTATCGATCAACTGCAGGCGCTCATAAAAACTCTCTCGCTCGACCCTCGACCGCAGTATCACGATAATCCCGATAAGGAGTATGGTATGCCGTTTGCCGGATATGATGTTCGTTTCAAGGTCGATGGAAAGGTACTCACTGTAACCGACCTTGTAAGGCTGTAGACAACTATTTGTTCATAAGATAATCTGCTATAGCCTGATAAGCCGGTAGCGACGTTGCGTCGAGCTCCAGATTGCTGCTGTGTGGCGACGATGCAAGCCTTATTATAACCATTTTTGCTGCTGGGTCGATGTATATTGCTTGTCCGTGAACACCGCGTGCCATATATGCACCGTCGCAGTTCTCGGTTATCCACCACATATTGCGATAGCTCCAGCCCTTCAGGGTCTTTCCGTATATCGAGGCGGCAAATGCTTTCTTACTACCTCCATTGAGGATGTCCTCAATTGCTTTTCGGGGAATAATTTGCTCGCCTTGCCACTCGCCACCCAAACGCATCATCTCGCCAAAGCGAGCAAGGTCGCGAAGTGAGGCATTAAGCCCTCCTCCGGCAAAGGGTATGCCAAGCGCATCTATCTGATAGTAGGCATCTTGCTCCATCCCAAGCTTGCTCCAGATGAGTTCGGTGAGTAACTGTGCAACGCTCTTTTGTGTGACGACTGATATTATCCACCCGAGTACATCGGCATTAACAGTGCGGTAGCCGAATACGTTGCCGTGCTCGCCCTCTTTGACAACTGTGGGCAGATAGTCGTAGAAGCCTTGTGGCGTGCCCGTGGGGTGCTCAATCATTGCATTGCCTGCTGCCGAGAATTTCCATATTTCGGCATTCGGGTCGTTATAGTCTTCGCTGTATTTGAGTGCTGTGGTCATATCCATAACCTCTCTTACTGTTGCATCGCCGAACCCCGATTTTGCCAATTGTGGTATGTACTCTCTAACTAATTTTGCGGTGTCGAGTCTGCCTTCGGCAACAAGTACCGAGGCAAGAGTGCCTGTGAAGGATTTTGTTACCGACATCACTGCGTGTACTTCCGAGGGTGT
>JAGCKB010000222.1 GCA_017647725.1 Bacteroidaceae bacterium | reverse complement strand
AGTGTGTTGTGATTTGCTTTCAAATTTGTATCTTTGACATATCGGAAACAGTATTTTTAATTATAAAAACATACCAAATAAAGTTGTGATTTGCTTTCAAATTTGTATCTTTGACATATCGGAAACAGTATATTTTATCTAAATTGCTCGATGGTCGTAGTTGTGATTTGCTTTCAAATTTGTATCTTTGACATATCGGAAACAGTACCATTTGATTAATATTTGCATCTATTTGTGTTGTGATTTGCTTTCAAATTTGTATCTTTGACATATCGGAAACAGTACAATCTGTGTATTGCGCTGAAACTCAAAGAATAATAAAGGGTATTAGAAATAAAAAATCACTCTGTTCCCGATAAATAATCCCGTCGACAGGCGGGATTATTTTATTCTAAAATAACTCTAATTGCTGCCCGTATGCAATTGCCGGTCGGGGTTTCTTTCCGTTAAATAACTCAATTTCTCCAAATTGTTTGTCTGTTATACAAATAATTCCAACATTTCCATAATCGGGAAGAAAAGATTTAACCCTTTTTATATGCACTGCTGCATTTTCGGCACTTGCGCAGTGTCGAACGTATATCGAGAACTGAAACATTGTAAAGCCATCTTTCTGCAGATTCTTTCTAAAATCGGTATATGCTTTTTTATCTTTTTTTGTCTCAGTTGGAAGGTCGAAAAGTACTAATAGCCACATAACCCGATAGGCACTAATTCTATTCATTCTATTTTAGGATAAATAATACGTCTTTGTTCTCCGCTAAAACATTTATATAGCGATGCTGTTGTTTGTGATGTTGCTATCATTAGTGGACTACTTTTTGCTCCTATGTTTACATCGATGGTGGGAATTGTTAGTAATTCACTTTTTATCTCTTTTGTCAGTGTTAAATTCTCACCATATCTTTTTACCATTGAATATACCATTTGGTCGATATATGGACGATAAGGTTCCATAATATCATCGGCCAGACAATAGGCATTATATCTATTATGATGATGTATACCTAATGTAGGTAATAGACCGCTGCCTACAAGCGAACGAGCAATGACGGCACGTAATATTGCATAACCATAATTAAGAATATTATTGGGGGGAATGCCGTTACGGTCGCGAGTGAATCCGTTAATCTCTCTGAAAAGATTTTTCCAATAGTAGGCTGCCGCACGTCCTTCCATATTTTCGATGTCGCCGCTTCGCACATCATTTGCCCACATTTGCATACACTTTATCTCGGCTCCTGTACATACCTTTAATATGGCAGCTTGGTTAGAAATTTTTTGCTGTATTGTTTGTTGCCATAGTTGTTTACGCAGAGGGAGCGATGCTTCTATTTGATGCTGGAAACGTTCATTTTGTGTAGTATTGCAATTTAGTGGCAGGTGTAGTCCTATTGGCATACTATGATTGTCACAAGTGATAACAGCACAGTTATTTTCCAAAAGTGCCGACATTAACCCTGACGTTATTGTTATCTGCTTGTTGTCAATAACAATAACGCCAATATCTTCTATGGGACGCGACACCTCGTTTTGCTGCTTGAAAGATTGGGGTAGTGTGTTGTTGTTTACAATCTCAGGCAACTTTATTACGAGTTGTCCATTACGCAATGAAAGATATGCAGGGTTACCAAAATAGAGAGTCTTTTTTATCATATTTTGTTATTCTCCAATGTGTACTATCTTACCTATGTGATTTATACGTACCTTTACTATGCCTTTAAGATTTTGCAGAGATGTTATTCGTTTCCAGGTAATCTCTTTTAGCTCTTTAACTTCATCTACTGTTGTCTCTAAATGATGCCTAAAGCAATAATTTTTAGATGATAACTTTTGTACTCTGAATAGGTTAGGGCTTATTAGAGAGTAATTATCGGGGTTCAAAAGGTCTATGTTTTGTGGGTCGAAACCGGTTGTATCATTAGGGAATACAAAGAATTCATTCTGTTTCATAGTGAAACAGAATTTCCATCCCAATTCTGAATTATATTCGCGGTCTATTATGGGTTGCTGATTCATTGCGCGTGCTGTTGCATCGAAGAATGTAACAATGTTTTCTTGCAGTTTGCCATCTTGGGCAATATATATAGCAACGTGGTGATTATTGCCACTGTTTACATAGTCGCTTGGTTGGTTATGTCCTTTTGAGTCGGTTATAAGTTGTCCACGATGGTCGTGTTTGTCGTGCAGTGCAATGGGTTCACTAAGGTTTTCGAGTATAGTAACTCTTTTGATTTTTATTCCTTTCTCTTGGTTAAGCCATATAGGATTCTCCACTAAATTTGAGAATGCAGCCTTTAGGTCGTTATTATACAGTTTAAGCCTATTGTTAAGAATCTCCTTTATACGTTTGTCTACAACCTTTTCGACATTCAAATTGCTGTCGATATTTTTGCGTACGGTATATGTCTTTTCAAGAGTAACAATCTTTACACGCGACGGTACAGTTGTCTCGCTATTGCCGATATATAACGGGTTCTTTTCGAGACTGTTTTTGCCGGTAAATGCTTTCTTCGCATCGTTGCCATTTTCGCGTAGACGCGTTAACAGTGCTTCGCGTTGTTGTTTATCTGCTACATGCTCTATGTGTTCGGCTGTAAAGTTTGAACCTACTTTTTCTTCGGATGTAACATAACGTCGAATACTACCGTATATTGTCTCTTTGTGTAATTGATTACGCGGGGTAAGTTGTTGACGGGTATTTGTTTTTCCCTTTCCAGCCTTTGTCTTATTCGTATTTATTGTAACTACTTTGTTCTTCGATTTTATGGATAGGAGTATGTTTAATAATTGGTGTTTTGCTATTTGACGGAAATCTTCAAAAGGTGGATTGAAACGTAACTTTCCGTGATTATCTCTCTTTAATTCTTTTTGTTCTATACCATAAATCTCACCATTTTTGTCGCTTCGTGCATTCAGGTTATTAAGATACTGTATTATGCTTCGTTTGGTAAAGGCTATAACAAGTGCGTCCATTGCGTGGTGGCGATGGTCGTTGCGTTTTGTCCAATCTTTTATCTTGCATATTTCCTTTCCTTCTCTATTAGTTATTACCTCGGTTAATCCTTGACGATGATATTTATCCCAATTAAGTTCCTGAAATGCATCAATCAAATTCCAATCTTCTCGTAAGCGGTCGGTAATCTTACCAGTTGTGGGGATAACGTGTGGAACGAGTTGCTCTAATATTTCACGCGCTTTGCGTGCTATATATTGTGTGTTGCGTAGGTCTCGGTCGATGAAATCTTCGGGAATATCTTCGCTACGTATTAAAAGTTTATCGCGTTTTGTCTTGCTTATTTGTTCTTTCTTATATAGTTCTTCTATTCTTGCCTTATACTCATTTGCTTTCTCCTCGCCAAATTTTGATAATACATAGTCATAGGCTGTTTCTTTGCCTTTCTCAATATTTATATCCATTGCTTCGAGTGTCTTGTTCGAGAATGAATCGTCAAACAGGCGTGCTTGCGGAATTATGTGCTCTATATTGAATTTGTTGCTGAACAATTCTTCTTGTGTAATATATGTGTTGGAGTAGAGGGTTTTGAATCCGTTGTTCTTTAACTCCATATATAATTTATACCTTACAATATCATTCTTACTTGGGTGTTGTATGTTAAAATCTTTTCTTAAGATTTTTTTAATCTCTTCGTTATCCTTTTTTGCTTTGTTTATAGCGGTGGTTGCGCTTTCTCGCTCTTTTGCGCTGCTCTTTAGTTCGCGCGCCAGCTCTATGCGTATCTCGTCGGGTTTACCATACTCTCTAATGATACTGTTAACAACATTAATCATTTGGTTTAATATCTTCTCGACTACCGGATTGCGCAAGCTATTGCGAGGTAACAGTTCAAGTGTCTCTTTGTATATTTTGTTTTTAAGTTCCTCTTTTGTTTGTGAATGTGAATGGTTATATCCTGCATACATACAAGCAACATCGTATGTATTACCTTCTTTTAAGTGTGGAAGAATCTTACCTATAGCTTTGCTGCTGAGGCTACTGTAATCTTCTTGGAAAGATACATTTGCAAGTATTCTAGCGCACTCTTCGTCTAAATTGGTTATAGCCGATAGCTTTTTTATAAGACTCTCGTTTCCACTCTTTGATTTGTCGTCGGTGTATGAATATAGCAGGTGCCATAGTTGGTACATTGGCTCCTTATCAATGTTTGTTGCCGATGAATTGAAATTGAGAATATCTTTGTTTATGTGATGTGTATCAAATACTCTGAATAGAAAATTGTAGATTTCATCACATTTCATTTTTGTGAAATCATTATCATTGTACCCCATTGCAACCAAAATCATTTGGAATGCTTTTAGGAGTGCCGATAGTGTCCTATTGCCTTCAATCTCTTTGTAATTAAGGTTTAGAATACGATGATTCTTATATAGGAGTTTAAGAACTTCACTTCTTTTTAGTTTCTCTTTTGTATTAAGTTCTTTAAAAAGTATTTCTTTTTCTTCTATGTTCAGGTGCCATTTTTCATCTGTCTCGCAGTTCTCTACTACGAGATTATTGATTATTTGCCATATTTTAAACTCTTGGAAGAGTGGCGATGATTTTGGGCATACTCTGCTACCGACTCTTTTTATTTTACTTGTTCCATTTATGTTTACTACAATATCTTTACTCTCGAATTCACAAAGACTGATTAGACTCTTTTGACTTTTTAGATTGCGTTGATAGAATATTATTATATCGCGAATTTCACGTTTAAGTACGTGGGTAAGTTCTTTATGATATACTTTTTGTGTTTCCCATATACGCTCAAATTCATCAAGGTAATCTTGACGATAGTACACTCTGTTTTTTAGACTTGTATTTGGGTTTTCTTCAAGTTCTTTCATTAACATCTCTCCAATGGTGAGATGCTCGAAATATAGTTTTTTGCTGCGGTCACCAATTTCGCCAAGATAGTTGCTGCCATTGTTTATTACGCCGTTTAGTTCGGCAAGAGTATACGCAACTATATCTAATGGTAGCTGTTTTTCAAGAGCATCGTTTCGCCAGGAGTAGGCTCTTTTTTTCCTCTCACTGTCCTTATTTTCGGCACTTTTTATACCGTACTTGTTAAGTATGGCATAGGTGGCTTTACTGTTTTTGTTTTCTATTTCTTTGTATAGCGAATCGGTTAGTTCTTCGGGGTAATATTGTTGTTGTTTGTTTTATATTCTGTTAAATTCAGTTTGTAGGTCCGATTTGTAGAATTCGGGTATATATCTTTTGTTTATGCTTAGTCTGCGGAATACATACTGTCCGGGAGTAAGATCATTATCGTATAATTCCTTTGCAATGCTCATACTGTCTATTGCATTTCCTTCATCGCTTTTGTTTGCTTTTCTATTGCTTTTATATCCGCGTTTTTTATTTATCATAAGCAGAACGCGCGCCAGTTGCTCAAGAGTTATCTCTTCCTTAGCTGCTTTTGCACGTAGACGGTAAGTCTCGAAAGTAGTGCGGTTGCCATCTTCACACAGAATAGTGTTTTCATTAATTATTCCGTTCTCTTTAAGACAAGCAATAAGGTTCTCACGTCTTAGTTTATAACGTTGTAGATTCCTGCGCATACCACGTTTAAGTGTTCTCTCGGCATTTGTCGTTATACTTTTACCTTTTTCAAAGTTTTGTTGCTCATCAACGGTAAGAGGGTTCACACGTGTACCTAATCTTATAATTGATGATGTTTCATCATTATTTTCGGCTTCGTTTACTAATGCCCAACCTATGCTGTTTACTCCCAAGTCGAGTCCTAAAATCTTTTTCATATATTTGGTGATATTTGTTTGATAATAAATATGTAGTAAAGTGTTGTATTGACATTATAATACAAATATATATGATGTTAATGAAAAATAAAATTTAAGAGCTATCATTTTAGATAATGATAATAATATTTCATCTATTATTTGTTTATTACAATTTTATCCCTAATTTTGCAGATACAAATTTGAAGCAAATCACAATAAGGATTATTCCGTTGTGAAAACACTTAGAGCGGGGCTACGGCTTCGCTCTATTTTTTAGCCTTCCTTACATTACAAAAAGAGGGAGACCTTTTTCGGTCACCCCTCTGCTCTTTGAGTTTAATTAAAAGATGAAATTCCTGGTTATAAACCAAGCATAACTACAAATTCTCTTTTTTTTAATATATCTGGACTTGAGATAAATCTATTTATCGCTAATCGATATAATTATGCACTCCATAGTCGTTACCGTCTATTCGTGTTACCATCTCCAGGGGAATCT
>JAGCKB010000017.1 GCA_017647725.1 Bacteroidaceae bacterium | reverse complement strand
CAGTTTCGAACAGTTTGGTATAACAACAGATAAAATGTATCATTTTCTTTTCTGTTATGCTATTGAGCGAAATGTGGATATCGACCTCTGTATGTACGAGTTTCTGCGTTTCCGTCTGATAAAGAAATTCCGTCGTTATTTAATGGGTAAGGTAAAAGGGTCTATAGAAAAGCATAAAGGGTGATAGGCTTCAAGCAAGTTCAATAACATCAAGGTCTTTGAACTTATTGCCGTCGATAGTTACCTTTACCAATGTGCGCACTTGTTGCCACCCCTGTTTGCCTGCTGCTCCCGGGTTGATGTGCAGGCAACCGAGTGTCTTGTCGAACATCACTTTAAGAATATGCGAGTGTCCCGAGACGAAAAGCTGTGGAGGACGCTCGTAAAGTGCTTTCCGTATCGAAGCGTCGTAGCGTCCGGGATAACCGCCGATATGTTTCATAACAACCTCGCACTCTTCGATTTTAAAGCGCAGCGTCTCGCTGTATTTTTGTCGCAGTACTCCACCATCTATATTGCCATAGACGGCGCGTACGGGACGAAATTTTTCTAACTGCTCGATGAGTACCTCGCTGCCAATGTCGCCGACGTGCCAAATCTCGTCGCAGTCGGCAAAATGCATCAGATAGCGATCGTCCCAAAAACCGTGAGTGTCCGAAAGAATGCCTATGCGTTTCATTCCTCTATGCGTCGCTTTACAAAGTCGTAGATGAGTTGTGTTGTCCCCTCAATGCCTAAAATAGAGGAGTTGATGCACAGATGATAGCCTGCTGCGTTGCCCCACTCGCTGGTTGCATAGTAGTCGTGATATGAGCGACGTCTCTTGTCGCCTTGTTCCATCTTCTCTTTTGCTTGCTCCTCGTTGAGATGGTCTTTTTGCATTATGCGGGCTATACGGTCATTTTGGTCGGCTGTGATAAAGATGCTTATGAGGCAGGGATGGTCGCGTAGTACATACTCCGAGCAGCGTCCTATGGTTATGCACGACTCACGCTGAGCAATGCTACGCATCGCCTCGCTCTGAAGCTCGAAAAGGCGGTCGCTGTGCATATAACTATCCTGCCCAAAGTATCCTGCTACAGCGTGTCGCAATGCTACGATATTGCTAAGGAACGAATCGGATTCCTGTTCATCGGCATTTTCGAAAGCCGATGTATCCATACCGCTCTCCTGTGCTGCCACTTCGAGCAATCTCTTGTCATATACCGATACACCTAACATCTCTCCCAACTTCTCGGCAATATCTTTGCCGCCGCTGCCTAATTGGCGTCCTATTGAAATAACAAATCTTTTCATCGTACTACACTTTTTAGGGGGTTAGTTGATTCCATCTTTTTGTGTGCGCCACTCGCGGAACTGCAAGACAAGCATAATTACTGTAAGCAGTGCGGCGATAGAGTCGGATATTGGCATACTGTACCACACTCCATTCTCGCCCAGGAAGAGAGGGAGGATAAGAAGCAACGGAATAAGTAGCAGTATCTGACGTGTGAGCGATAGAAATATTGATTTATTTACCAATCCTATACTCTGGAAGAAATTTGTCGTAACAAGTTGGAAACCAATGAAAGGCATAAACATAAACATTATGCGCATCGCCTTTACCGAACTATCGATAAGTGCCTCCTCGGTGGTAAATGCTTTTGCAACCGTGGCAGGCATAAGTTCGCCTATCAGGAATCCCAAAGTCGTTACCACTGTTGCCCAAATTATAGTGAGCTTCAGTGTCTCTTTAACGCGATTGGCTTTTCGGGCACCATAGTTGTATCCTACAATAGGCTGCATACCCTGTGTAAGTCCAAGAACAACCATTACAAAGATGAACTGTATACGGTTCGATATTCCGTAGGCAGCAATGGACATATCGCCATCGTTGCTGTAGCCTCTTAATCCCTTGTTGATGATAATCACAACAAGGCAGGCTGCTGCGTTTATAAAGAAAGGCGACATACCTATGGCAAGAATACTCTTTACAATGTTGCTGCGCAGATGATAAATGCCACGTTGCAGATGCAGCAGTTCGTCGGGATTACTAAGCAATTTTATCTGCCACATAAGTGTTATACACTGCGCCAAAATTGTGGCAAGCGCCGCACCGCGTATGCCCCAACCAAGGACAAAAATGAATATTGGAGCCAGAATTGCATTGGCACATACGGTGAGTATAGTTGCGAACATCGCCTGTTTGGGGTGTCCTGCAGCTCTTATCGCAGCATTTATTCCAAAATAGAGGTGCGTGACAATATTGCCGTATAATATTACCTCCATAAAGGCTCGTGCGTGGGGCAGAGTGCTTTCGCTCGCACCAAAGAAGTAAAGGATTGGGTCGAGGAAGATGAGTGCAATCGCAGCGAAGATTATACCAACTATTATATTCAGAGTGACAAGGTTGCCCAAGATAATCTTTGCCGAGTCGTAGTCGCGCTGTCCCAATCGCACCGACAGTTGTGTGGCACCTCCCACACCCACCATAGCACCGAATGCCGCCGAGAGGTTCATTAGCGGGAAGGTGGTAGCAAGACCCGAAATGGCAAGAGCACCAACGTCGGGAATATGTCCGATGAATATACTGTCGATAGTGTGGTAAATAGATGAGGCTGTCTGTGCAATAATGGCAGGTATTGCATATTGCATAAGCAGTTTGCCTACACTCTCGGTTCCAAGTTCGGTGGGAACCTTTCTCTCTATACTTTTGCCCATAGTTTTTCTATTATAACAGAGTTGCGATGCAAAAAATCTTGTTAACTTTGCAACGAACCAAAAATACTGTGCAAAGATACTAACAAACGAGCAAGAAATATCAAGCTTGCTTGAATATTTTTTACAGCGAGTGCAGTGTATGTTCGCTGTAAAAGCAGAGATACTAACAAACGAGCAAGAAATATCAAGCTTGAATATTTTTCATAGCACAGTTTTTAAGAACAGTTTAAAGTTATATCGCCAATTTATAAGAGTAAAAAGATATGCAAACGAGTGTGTTAGTGGGAATGAGCGGTGGAATAGATAGCACAGCCGTATGTAGTATGTTGTTGGAGCAGGGCTACAGGGTAGTGGGGCTCACTTTTGTTACGTGCGATGCATCGTTTGCAGCGGCCGAGGCTGCTGCTGCGTTGGCCAAGCGTCTGGGTATAGAACATTATGTCGATGATGTGCGTGACGAGTTCCGCCAACAGGTTGTTCAGCCGTTTATTAACAGCTATCTCACAGGTACGACACCTAATCCCTGTGTAAACTGTAACCGTATGATGAAATTCAGTCTTCTCTGTCGTTGGGCCGACCGACTCGGCTGCGAGAAGATTGCGACGGGGCATTACGTAAAGATACAAGAAGAGAGTGCATCGTCAGGTGATGAAAAAAGATACTATATTGTTACGGGCGACGACCCTCGCAAAGACCAGAGCTATTTTCTTTGGCGTCTTACACAAGAACAATTATCGCGTTGTATCTTTCCGCTTGGAGGATGGAAAAAAAACGACGTCTGCAGCTATCTTGGTGTAAATAATCTTGATGAGGCAGGTAAGGATGTCGAGAGTATGTAGGTCTTCTTCATCCCCGGCGACTATCGCTATTTCCTGCGCGAAAATATCCCCGATGTGGATAGTGTCATACGTGAGGGCTCTTTTGTCGACGCTGCGGGACGTGTTCTTGGTACGCATCGAGGCTTCCCATATTACACAATAGGACAGCGCAAGGTACTTGGCTTTGCGCTTGGACACCGTGCATACGTCCTAAAGATCAATGCCGAGAAGAATTCAGTGTTGTTAGGCACTGCGGAGCAAGTTGTT
>JAGCKB010000221.1 GCA_017647725.1 Bacteroidaceae bacterium | reverse complement strand
GATTTCTTGCTTGGCATACGCCTAACAAACAAAAGCAGCAAGCTACCATTCATTACATCGCTACAATACGAGTACCTTACAACACATGACCAAAGCGGTGCACTTTACCACGACCCTAGCGACCACTTCAGTGAGCAGATGGATGGAGCCGACAACTATTACAATCACGGAATATATCCGGGATGGCATCATTGGGGAATGGGTATAGGCAACCCGCTGATAATCTCCCCGGCATATAACAGCAACGGTAAATTACAATTCCGCAGCAACCGCATTATAGCACACAATGCAGGAATAAATGGTACGTTTGACGAGTGGTTCCCTCTTGCCTACCGCCTTCAGTACACATACAGCGAGAATTGGGGTAGCTATGACCATCCGTTCGAGAACAAGAAATACAGCACCTCGTTGCTGGCCGAATTTATATGTGCACCCGCCAACAGCCATTGGACCGGTATGCTATCATTGGGATACGACAAGAGCAGTTACATTGGGAATAACAGCGGTGTAATGTTTACACTATCGTACACCGGCGAGATTAAGAAGCTGTTTAAATTTATATCGTCAAGTTTTTTATAGAGCAAAAATTGGATGTTTATTTATATTTTAAGGGCGCATAGCAGGCTATGTAACCGCAAAAAAGAAACAAACAGGCATTTTTGAATATAAAAAACGACGAAACCGTCAGCTTCTATATGAATATTTCTTTTAGAAATTTAAACAGCTTCTAACAATATTATAAAAAGATGAAAAAATTATCACTTATACTATCAATAGCCTTGATATTGGCTTCGTGCGATATTGACAAGGTATATATTAACGGTGACCTCGACGGAATGTGGCAACTGCAACAGATAGAGAGCGCCGATACGCTTATAAAGCCGCATGGAGTCTACTATTCGTTCCAACGACACATGGCACAGGTGAGCAAACACTACGAAGAGGAAATTCCGCTGCGCTTTATCGCCAACCTCGATTATAGCGGAAAAGAGATATCTATTTATGGAATGCGACGCTTTCTGGAAGAGGAGAAACTCCCAACGAAAGAGGAGTTAAAAATACTCTATCTGCCATCGGACAGTATTACATTCAAGATACTGACCATTGGCAAGGAGAACCTTATAATGTCGTGCAAAGACTGCACCTACTCTTTGCGTAGATGGTAACCCCCTCAAGTTAGTTTTTTCAGCATAAAGAGTTTATCGCACTGCACAACCTCATACAGATGGCAAGCATCTGCCGATGGCAGGGCAATACCGAATATCTCACTCATTGTTCCCGAAAAGCCATTCAGTGCCTCATTATCAGACAGGAGAAGTACATCGGCCCACAGCATCGACTGACGCTCACCGTCAAAAGGAAAAAAAGAGTGAACCCTCCCCTGCTCCACCTTTACAACGTGAAGCCGAAGAGGGTTGTTATTGTTTGCGACATAAAGTCGATGCGTTGCGTAATACATATCAAGAATATTATTCTTTTATTTAACTTGTATAATACTACTCGTCAGTATCCCCCTCGGGGTGCATACGCATCACTGCAAAATTATCGATAAGCATTTTGGCGCGCGCAAGCGAATCGCAGTCGTTATAATAGACATATCCGCGCACAGCCTTTATCTCTTTCTCGTTATTACGTGGTATTGCAACAATATAGCTGCCCGAAGTATCGAAATCACACCCTGCACTTCCAAAAGTACTATCGGCATACTCTACCACCATTGCCGCGTGAGCCTGTTGTTTAATGTCACCCTCAGGTGCTATAAACAGCACGTTCATACTCATTTCAAGGCTATCGCCCACGTGATAGGTAGAGTCGGCTTTGAACGAATACGAAATACGGTTCATAAGCGGTGTTGCCGACAATAGATTAAGCCTTGGTCCTCGCCACAGGTTCACAAGATCGCCCTCCATAGATACTGAATCGACCAAAGCGATATTGGCACTCTTACCATTATCTTTCGATTCATCACCTACCTCGGCAATAAGTCGTTCCTCTAACGAAGAATATATTTCGTACAGATGCTTAGGGTTACGCGTATACCACACCATAGAAGAATCGAACTCCTCTTTGGTAACTCCATGCTTAGAGAACACATACTCGGCATATAGTTTACGTTTATACTCGCTGCCTGCAATATCTGTACTCATAATCTGCACCAAATGATAGTCGTAAAGCAGCGCCTCCATCTTGTCGGGCTGTATAATATCCTTGGGATACCTTACCTCACAAGCCACAAACAGAAGAAGCATAAACGGCAAAAATATATGTTTTATTCCGCACCTCATTTTCTGAACGAATAACTTACATACTTATTATAGAACAACGCTATTGTAATGACACTGCAACTTATACAGGCATCGGCAAAGTTGAATATAGGACTGAAGAAGACATCGCCACCAATCCAAGGCATCCACTCAGGCCATCTGAAAAGTGGGAAGTGGAACATATCAACAACCTTTCCGTGCAGAAAAGTACCATACCCCTCGCCCCAGGGGACAAGTGAAGCAGCACGTCCTACACTATCGGTAAATATCTCGCCATAAAAAAGGCAATCGATAATATTTCCAACTGCGCCTGCCAGTATAAAAGCGATGGCAACCACATACCCTATAGAGAAATTCCTATTGCTTACAATCTTATATAGATAGTAAACAAGGAACGACACGGCAAATATGCGGAAAAGAGTCAGCAGCAGTTTGCTGCCGAGCTCCATTCCGAATGCCATTCCGGGATTCTCGGTAAAATATATGTAAAACCAATCGCCACAAACAGCGAAGCTCTCGTGCAGATACATAGATAGTTTTACAACCACCTTTATTATCTGGTCTATTATGATGGCTCCCAACACAATAGCCCAAACAAGATATACACGAAATTTAAGTGACTTATTATCTGTCTCTTCCATTAACTACGATTATTCTTCGCCTCTATGCTGAGTGTTGCGTGAGGAACAGCCATCAAGCGCTCTTTCGATATGAGCTTTCCTGTCTCACGGCAAATGCCATAGGTTTTATTCTCGATGCGGATGAGTGCACCCTGCAATCCCTGAATAAATTTAGCCTGACGCTGAGCAATACGCATCTGTTCATCGAGAGCAGCTGCAAAGCTACCATCCTCAAGACCTTTGTATGTAGGAGAGGTGTCGGAAACATCATTTCCATCCTCACCACGCAGACCACGCATTATCTTATCATAATCACGCTGTGCAAGTTCCAACTTTTGTAAAATCACAGTACGGAACTCCTCTAACTCTTCATCTGAGTAACGAACTTTTTCAGACATAATTTTTCTAATATTAAAAGGTTAGTTAGTTTATTAGATTTATTTTTTTGTAATTGCTATGGTTAGCACAATACCATCGAGGTCTACCTCTTCGCCACCCTCTACATTATCGACAACCTCTATGCTGTCGGCAAGCACCTGATTGGCAATGTGTTCACTG
>JAGCKB010000220.1 GCA_017647725.1 Bacteroidaceae bacterium | reverse complement strand
TATTATGCTCCCGAAAAAAGTGAGCGTGGAGTGGGCGATTTTCTTGGTGTTCGATGGGGTATTGCCGATTACATTAAGGCAATGCAAAATTACAGGGCGCTCCACGTAATGGAAATTCTTCATCTCATTCGCCTGGCCGATGCGCAGTCGAAAGGTGCCGAAGGTGCTGTTGTTTCGGATGGCGAGATTATGCGAGAACTTTTATATAAAATTATGCACTGATGACTTTGTAAACATTGTATATTTCCCTCATTTCTTGTAAATGGGGGATTTTTTTTGTCAATTCTCTATTTCAAGGGATTTTTGAAACACCAAAATAGGGTGTAATATCCTTTATTTTAGATACTTATGCTATTTTTAAGCCTCTGAGATTTTAAAAATGTAATTAACGTTTGTAGATAGCTCGAAATTTTTAATTTTTTTCATTCTCAGCCCCTTAGAAAGGTATTTTCTTTAGATTTCAGTCGCTAAACCAATCAGATTTTTAAATTTATGTAAATATACCG
Organism: Bacteroidaceae bacterium; assembly: GCA_017647725.1. Classification (GTDB taxonomy): domain Bacteria; phylum Bacteroidota; class Bacteroidia; order Bacteroidales; family Bacteroidaceae; genus HGM04593. Next base: position 2,445 of record JAGCKB010000220.1, on the reverse strand, counting down.
ACTTTACAAATGTAATCATTGAATTTTAATGCTGTGACTCGGTAGGGCGGTGTTTGCATTGTTTGGTGGTTTTTGTTTGTAAATTTCTTGAAATATGATAATGGTTGTTGTAAATTGATACATTGGTATTATTGTATATTGCCTTCATGTAATTTGTAAATATTAAAATCTGTTAAAGATGGATAGTCTTTATTTTTTCGTATATGCAAAAAGTATGCAATAATTTATTTAGATGTATAATGCATTGAATATTAGTTGTTTGTGTATTGTTTTATATTGTTTTTCTTTAAATTAAATGTTGTTTCACGGCGAAAATCTTGCATAAATAGCCTTCTGTAGTTATATTTTGATATTTATATATCTATATATCAACATTTTACCCCTTTTTGTTGAATTGATTTATATGTTTCTAACTTTTACCACGGTGGCAAGGTGCTTTTAGCTGCAGTTTGCTGCTATAGTTTATTTTTATAGTTTACAAATGTTGGTGTAGCTTTGTTTAGTGTTGCTGTATTGATATTTTTAGTTTAATATTGTTTTTATTATGACTGTTGCGTATATAAAATTTTATGTCTACATTTGTGCGTCTTATATGATAAACAATTGTATTGGCTGTCTAAATGTATAAAATATGAATGAGCGCGAACGTATAGAATTTATAATGAATGGTTACGGTCTTAGTTCCTCGCAGTTTGCTGATAAGACGGGGATTCCAAGAGCATCGGTATCGCACATCCTAAGTGGTAGAAATAAGCCAAGTCTTGAGGTTTTGCAGAAGGTGGCAGCTGTGTTCCCTGAAATAGATATTCAGTGGCTTATGCTTGGTGTAGGCCAAAAACCTGATTTTTCGCAGGTTGCAATGGGGGAATCCTCGCAAACCCCTAATGAAGAAACCGTCACTGTTGAAGAGGCCAATCTGTTTATGCAGTATAATGAACCTGTTGTTCGCCAGCAGGCAAAGCAGCCTGTTATACAACCTGTTATACAACCAGAGAGACAACGTTCCGAGGATTCTCGTCAGCAAAAGGTTGTATCTAAAGCTCCTCAACAGGCGCAGAGGCGTGTACCGCAACAGCGTAATAATGTTGAGCAGGTTCGTCGCATAAAAGAGATACGTGTTTTCTATAGTGATGGCACGTATGAGATATTATATCCCGAGAAATAGCATTGTTAATGGTGGTTTTCGAGTATAGGAGGGTGATTCAAAAGTGATAAATGAGTCATCCTCCTTGTCATTAGATTGGGTAAGATAGCCTTATATTTCTTTTTTACCTTATATAATGATATGCCGAGATTGTAAAAAACAGAATAAAATTGTAATCCCTTGATAAAAATGTGCTATATTAGCGCCAAATAAAAACAGAAACGAAATAGCTATTCTATGAAAAAAGTTCTTGTTGACTTGACTATTAAAGAGATGCACGAATTGAATGCTTCGTGTGTATTGCTGGTGATGACCGACAGTAAGCCTTTGCCTGCTTGCCGTCCGGGACAGTTTGCCGAGCTTCGTGTTGATGAAACACCTACAGTGATGCTTCGTCGCCCTATATCAATCCACTGTTTCGATGCCGAGAGTAACGAAATTGGTTTTCTTGTTCAGGTGGTAGGCGATGGTACTCGCTGGCTTGCTTCGCTGAAAGAGGGTGATAAGGTAAATGTATTGCTGCCTCTTGGTAACGGATTTACAATTCCTGAGGATGAGAATGCTCGTATGCTTCTTGTTGGAGGTGGTGTGGGTTCGGCACCGTTGTATGGCCTTGCGCAGGAGTTGAAGCGTCTGGGACGCGATTTTGCCATACTCATAGGTGCTCGCTCGGCCAAGGATCTTTATCGTCGCAATGAGTTTGAGGCGCTTGGACGCGTTGAGTATACAACCGAGGATGGTACGCTCGGCCAGAAGGGTTTTGTTACCAACCATACTATGCTCGACGAAAAGTTCGATTATATTTGTACCTGTGGCCCCAAGCCAATGATGATGGCTGTTGCAAAATATGCTCGTACAAAAGGTATACCTTGCGAGGCCTCACTCGAGAATAAGATGGCTTGCGGTCTTGGAGCTTGTCTCTGTTGTGTCGAGGATACAACAAGCGGTCATAGGTGTGTTTGTACTGATGGTCCTGTATTTTCAATAGATGAATTAAAATGGTAAAGACGGATGTAAAAATAGGTGGGTTGAATCTTAAGAACCCTGTAATGACAGCTTCGGGCACATTTGGTTACGGACTTGAGTTTGCCGATTTTGTCGATCTTAATAAATTGGGTGGTTTCATTGTTAAGGGAACAACACTTAATGCGCGTGAGGGTAACCCTTATCCTCGTAGTGCCGAGACTCCTCTTGGTATGCTTAATGCTGTAGGACTTCAGAATAAAGGTGTCGACTATTTTGCTGAGAATATATATCCTCAGCTGAAGGATCTTGATACAAATGTTATCGTAAATGTATCG
>JAGCKB010000219.1 GCA_017647725.1 Bacteroidaceae bacterium | reverse complement strand
GTGCTGCGTCTCGAAAAAGACCATTCCGAATACTCCCAACAAGGCAACCGCAACAGCCACCAAGGCAAATATCGCATAAGTGTAGGCAGAAAGGATTATCCCCTCGTGCGCTGTTCGGAAAATGTCGTCGAAATGTTTTATTTGCGCTCTTTTCTGCTTGGGGTCGAACTCTTGTCGCAATTTTTCGATGTGCGGTGCAACGTCCGAGAGGGTGTAACCGTCGGCGAGCTTGAAATATACTCCTGACAGATTATCGGCCTTTCTGTAATGCAAAATAGGGGGCTCGGTGATATGTGATAAGGGGTGATCGACAAAGTCGCGGCACACGCCAATGACCTCGCTGTAAGTGCTGTTGTTATGCGAGAGGCGATCGCCTATTTGTATGCCGAATTTTTCCTTTACGCTTTGGGTTATAATTATTTTATCGCCATCCTCGCTCCCGTTAAAGGCGCGTCCCTCGATAATCTCAATTCCCATAAATTGTGTGTAATTATGTGCCACCGATTGGTAGTTGAGAGTTATCTTCTTGTTGAGGTTCATTGAGTGAATCTCGGTAGGGTAGTAGTCTATCAGCGGTCGGTCCCAATTAAAGGTTACGTCGGTCACGGCATCGCATTTTTTTAGCGCTGCGGCATACTCGTCCATTTGGTGTGTGTATGTGACGAAACTGTACATATAAAAATCCTTGTCGAATCCTAATGCTCGGCCCTTTAACGAGATAAAATGGCTGTATTGTGCAAGGGCAAGGATGATGAAGAGGAAAGAGACAACATACTGCAATCCCAAGAGGGTGTTGCGGATGATGCGTCCCGAGGTTCCCGCTGCGAAGCTCCCCTTGAGCACGAATGCAGGCGGAAAAGAGGTAACGTACCACGCGGGGTAGGCGGCTGTTGCAACAGCTGCTGTGATTGAGATTGCAGCAAGCACTGTGAATGTGTGTATCTTGTCGGCCGTAGTGAGGCTGTTGCCAAGTGTATCTTGCGGTAGGGTATGTATCAGCAGCAGCGACAGCGCAAGCGCCACCGAGACAAGAAGTACACTCTCGAAAAGCAACTCGATGGCAATGGATGAGCGCTCGGCACCCATCACCTTGCAGATGTTTATGTTGCGTATGCGACGCGGAATAAGTGCGACGAAAAAGTTGAAATAGTTGATAAAGGCTATTGACAAAAGGGTGATTGCAATGGCCCAGAAAGACCAAAAATAGCCCCCCTGCGCCGGCTTTGTAAAGCCTGCGTAAGCGTCGAGGTCCTGCGTCTCTTTGGTGCGGTCGAGGCGAACGAGGCGCAGATGCTCGTGTATGTTCGCGCTGCCGACCTTTTTATACTCGTCACCATCCATATTTGCTATTATGGCGGCTGCACTTTCAAGGAAAAGGCGATGGTCGTCGGAGCTGCGTAGTTTTATGTATAGGTTGCCGTTGCTCTCGCTTCTGGAGGCAATATTAGCTATCTGCGGGCTGCAAATAAGCCTATTGACATCAAAATCGCTGTTGTCGGGGAAATCCTCGAAAATGGCCTCTACCGTGCAGCTTTTGCCGCGTATTATCGCATCGTCGCCCGGCTCGATATTCATCTTTTTGGCATAGCTTTGGGCTATTGCGATTCCGTTGCCGTTTATTATTTTATCGCGGCTGCCTGCTACGAAATTCACACTCAGAGTGCTCAGATTCTCCTCGGTTGCGGTTATTGCGAAGAGGCCGCCCGATGCTTCCTCGTTGCCCGGAAACTCTATGGGGGTGAATGCGCCTCGACGGTCGAAAATCAAACTGCTCTCGACGTGGGGCGAGCCAGCCTTCAGCCTCTCTTGCAGCTCCTTTTTTAGAAAGGCTGTCCACGTGTCGCTTCCTATGCGGCTATCTATGCGGTAGATGCGTTTATAATCTTTTATTCCTCGGTTCCACTGTTCGTGAAAATAGTATTGCGACAATATAAAATAGGTTACAGTGAGGGCAATGGCAAGTCCCGAGACGTTGAGCGCTGCCGAGAGCTTTTGTTGTCTTATGGATGATAGAATGTTCTTAAGCATATTGATTCTTGTGGTTTTTAAAATCTATTGACGAAGGTAGAAGTAAAAGTAAATATCAGTCAAGGAAAAAGCGTTAAATCGCACTTTTTTGGTGAAAAGTGTGCAATTTTTGCACACTTGTAAATAATTTTCAATTAATAGGATTTATCTCTCATAATTGTAAAAATTTAATTATTGCTTTATTCTTTGCTTGTTTTTCTGTATCTTCGCGCTGAGCGCGAGAGTGCTCGCAACGACACTACGATTATTAGCTAATTTTTAAGAAGCTGTTTAAAATTTATATCGTCAAGTTTTTTATAGAGCAAAAATTGTATGTTTATTTATATTTTAAGGGCGCATAGCGGGCTATGTAACCGCAAAAAAGAAACAAACAGGCATTTTTGAATATAAAAAACGACGAAACCGTCAGCTTCTATATGAATATTTTTTTTAGAAATTTAAACAACTTCTAAATATCAATATTATGAAAAAAACTCTTTTTGGCAGCCGAGGGTGGTTACTATCTTTGGCGTTGATGCTTTTAGGGCTACTCCCTGCATCGGCGCAGAATATGCCGCTTATGGGCTGGAGCTCGTGGAATACTTACGGGTTCAACATTAATGACTCGGTAATTAAAGTGCAGGCCGATGCAATGGTTAATCTCGGTTTCCTTGAGAAAGGATATAACCACATTAACATTGACGATGGCTTTTTTGGTGGCAGGTATGATGATGGCAAACTGAAAATTCATCCTACACGTTTCCCTAATGGATTGCGTCCTCTTGTCGATTACATTCATTCAAAAGGACTGAAGGCCGGTATCTACAGCGATGCAGGTGCCAATACTTGTGCTTCGTATTGGGGTACTCCAAAGGATACAATAGGTATTGGTGTTGGTCTCTACAAGCACGATGCGCAGGATATGGCGCTCTACTTTAATGAGCTTGATTTTGACTTTATAAAGGTCGATTATTGTGGTGCCGATGCACGTAATAATGCCGACAAACTCGACCTTAACGTGGAGCAGCGTTACAAAGAGATTTACGAGGCACTGAAAAACACAGGTCGCACCGATATTACTTGGAACATCTGCCGTTGGGCTTTCCCCGGTACTTGGGCTTGTGAAATTGCCGATTCGTGGCGTACAACCGAGGATATTTATCTTGGCTGGGAGTCGGTGAAGAGCATCATCAATCAGAGTCTTTACCTCTCGGCTTATACAAGCTATGGCCATTATAACGATATGGATATGCTTGAGGTTGGTCGCGGACTCACCGAGGAGGAGGATAAGACTCACTTTGGTATGTGGTGTATTATGAGTTCGCCTCTGCTCATTGGTTGCGACCTTAACGATATTAAGGGCAATGCTCTTGCACTTATGCAGAACGATGAACTCATTGCTCTTAACCAAAATAAGCTTGGATTGCAGGCCTACGTTGTAAAGAAACAGGGTGGTTATTATGTTCTTGTAAAGGATGTAGAGACACTGCAAGGCAAGAAACGTGCTGTTGCTTTCTATAATCCCTCTAATGCAAAAGTTGAGGCAAACGTCGATTTTGCACTGCTCGACCTTGGGGGAAGTGTAAAGGTGCGCGACCTTTTCGAGCGTGAGGATTTGGGCGTTTTCAGAGATGAACTCGCTGCACAGGTACCTGCACACGGTACACGTATCTATCTGCTTGAGGCTGATAAACGATTGGAACGCACTCTCTATGAGGCCGAGACTGCTTGGTTGTCTCGTTACCAGGAGATTAAGGATAATGATAAAGAACTTACTGCTATTTACAGCAGCGATGCTGCTTGCTCGGGTGGTACTAAAGTAGGTTGGTTGGGTAATACCGCTGAGAATGATTTGCAATGGCGTAATGTGTTCAGCAACGAGGGTGGCGAGTACACTATGAGCATTGCCTTTATCACAGGCGAGAACCGTACATTCAAGATTAGTGTGAATGGCGGCGAAGCTATTGAGACTACTGTTAATTCGGGTGGCTGGAACACTGTTGGGACCAAGAGCTATAAAATTACGTTGAACAAGGGTAACAACACTATTCGTCTTTATACCGATAGCGGTTGGATGCCCGATATCGATTGTATGACTCTTGAGGCAGAGAATGTTCCCGAGGTACCCGAGGAGAATAATTATCCTATCAACTTCAATAAGAATCAGAATTATACCCACGCATCTCGTCGTCTGAACTCGGTATCTTTGAATAGTCAGACAATTTCGCTTCCTACTCCCTTAAAAGTTTATTCGCTGGTGGATACTCCCACTTTCAGCGCAAAAGCGGGTGAGACTGTGACTGCTAAATTCGGCTTCTCAAGTGATTGGATGCACGGATTCGTTTACCTCGACTGCGGACAGGATGGTAGCTTCGAGGCTACTCTTGGCGAGAATGCGTCAATCCCCGAGGGTAGCGATATTATGGCTTTCTCGTATGCCGAGCAAGAGTTAGGTTCGGGCGAGGGTTATAACAGTGCTGGTGACAGGGTAAACAATTCCAATGTGCTTAATCCTCCCTCGTTTGTTATCCCCGAGAATCTGAAGGATGGATTCTATCGTATGCGTTATAAGGTCGATTGGGCCTCTATCGACCCTGCCGGTCGTCCCGAGGATGGCAACGGAATACTGAAGAATGGCGGTGCTATATGCGATGTGCGACTGAATGTTCACAGCGACAAGTGTGGCATCGAGGCTAAATGCAACAACGGTACAGTAACCACAGCCGACGGAAAGGCGCTCACAGGCTACTCACATAATTTTGGCACAGCTCTTGCAATAAAGATTGCTCCCAACGAGGGTTATGTGTGCAATGCTATTACTATCCGTCACGGACACAACCTCGATGGCGACTCGCTCATTCACGGTGTGGCACAGTATAGCGATGTTACAATTCCCGGTTTCCTTATAAAAAATAATGAGTATGAGATTCCTGCCGAATATATCGATGGCGATGTAAGAATTGTTGTCGACCTTGCCCGCTCGAGCGGCTCGTCGGATGGTATCTACAGCCTCTCTTTCGACAAGGATGCTAAGGGACTTTCGGATTATACAGGAAAGATTAATATTACATCGGGAACAAGAAAACGCAATGTATCGGTGAGCGGTGATAATATCTATTTCGATAAGACTGCGGCACACGTTACTGTTCCCAACTCAATGAAATTTAATGTGAATGTAGAGGATAATCGCGAGGCTCTCGACTACTATCTCTATATTGACCTAAACAACGATGGTGTGTTTACTCCTATGATTACCGATGCGGGTGTTCCTGCACAATCGAGCGAGCTTGTTTCCTTTACACATTATAATGGTAAAAACAGTGCAGGCGAGACAGTGGAGGCTAAGGGAAAAACGTTGCCCGCATTTGAATTGCCCTCGATAATTGCCGATGGTGTCTATCGTGTACGTCTGAAATTGGATACAAACGACATTAACCCCGATGGTGGTGCCGATATAACAAAGAATAATGGTGTTGTTGTAGATATGCTGTTGAATATTGTTCGTGGCAACAAATCACTGCGACTCTTCACGACAAATGGTAATATCTATGGTACCAATAACAGCGCTATGCCTACGAGTGTGCCTGCTTATACCAAGATTAACATTGCCGGAACACCTGTTGCCAAAGGTTACGTGGCAAACAGAGTACTTGTTAAGCACGGTCATAACTTGTCGGGTCCTCAGTATGTGAATGGCAATATACAGTGGAGCGAGTATTCTCCCGCTTCGCACCGTTTTTCTATTCCTGCCGACAGTGTAAATGGTGACGTTGAGGTGTATATCGACTTTGTAGCGAGCGATGCTGCCGAATATCGTCTTGTGTTCAGTGATGAGTTTAATGCCGAGGATGGTACACAACCCACAAATAGCAAGT
>JAGCKB010000218.1 GCA_017647725.1 Bacteroidaceae bacterium | reverse complement strand
ATCATTGTACCACTGTTAGTGTTGCAAATTTAAGTAACAATATTTTTTCTCCCGCATTGTTGAAGCGGATTTTTGCCTTTGCAGTATCTCCACTACCTTCGAGCGAGAGCACCTGCCCCACTCCAAAGCGGTCGTGACTGACAATAGCTCCTACAGAAAGCGCCACATTCGCACTACCCGAAGAGGTATTATCGCGCACAGCATCACTAAGGCGTTGCAAGCGCGCTGGTTGTCGATAGCTGTTGTTGTATGACGGTTCACTGCTGCGAGGTACACTATTATACGTCGGTCTTTGAGACTGTTGAGTATATGTCGGTCTTTGCTGCGGCTCTTGCTCAAGCGAATAGTCGCTGCGACGGTCGCCCCTGCGCATATTGGTCGACGCAAACAGCCCGCTACCACCGTAACCACTGCTGTAACCACTGCTGTAACCACTGCGTTGCTGCCCCATTGGTGTTGAGCCACCTGCGAAAGAGATATAACGTCGGTCAATCTCTTTAAGGAAACGGCTGGGTTCGGCAAATTCCGAGGTTCCAAACTTATAACGCATCTTGGCAAAAGTGAGCATACAATAATCCATAGCTCGTGTTATCGCCACATAGAAAAGACGTCGCTCCTCCTCGAGTTCACGTATAGAATTCTGCGCCATAGCATTGGGAAAAAGTTCCTCCTCGAGTCCCACTACAAATACCGCAGGAAACTCCAATCCTTTAGCCGAGTGAACAGTCATTAGAGTAATAAAATCATCTGACGCCTCGCCCTCAACATCCTGGTCGGTAAGCAGCTGCACACTGTTAATATAGTCGATGAGTTTATTATTTTCATTGCCCTCCTCGCGACGCATATCCACAAAGTCGCCTATGGCATTCATCAGCTCCTGCAGATTCTCTTGTCGACTTCTATCCTCTACGGTATTACCCGTAAAAATATCGCCCCACAGTCCCGAAGCACGCACTATCTCACGCGCAGCAGTGAGCGCATCACACTCTACTGCAACCTTTACAAAAGAGTCTATCAACTGAGCAAATGCCGACAATTTCGTCATCGTACCCTTGTTTACCTGGAATCCGTAGACCAACGGTTGCGATAGCACCTGCCACATTCCTGTGCCCAGCGCATTGGAGTGGTCACGCAGCTTAAGCAGTGTCGTATCGCCTATACCTCTCGAAGGATAATTGATAATTCTTTTTAATGCCTCCTCGTCGCGCAAATTACAGGCAAGACGAAAATAGGCTATAGTATCCTTTATCTCCTTACGCTGATAAAACGACAGACCTCCATATATTCTATAAGGATAGGAACGCTTGCGGAAAGCCTCCTCAAAAAGACGCGATTGCGCATTAGTTCTATATAGAATTGCAAAATCCTTAAATGTAAGCCCTCGACGGCGCAACTCGGCAATGCGATTGGCCACAATCTCGACCTCTTCATAATCGGAATATGCCGAACACACTCTTAGCGGCTCACCATCGCCACGCTCCGAAAATACCGTCTTTTGAATCTGCTCGCTATTGTTCGAGATAAGACTGTTGGCAGCATTGACAATCATCTTTGTCGAACGATAATTCTGCTCCAGCTTAAAAACCCGAGCATCGCCATACCTCTCGGTAAAGCCCAAAATATTACCTATATTGGCACCTCGGAACGAATAGATACTCTGCGCATCATCGCCCACTACGCAAATTGCTTTGCGCGCCTGGGTAAGCTGCCACACGATACATCCCTGCACATAGTTAGTATCCTGAAACTCATCGACAAGGACATATCTGAACTGCTGCACATATTTCTCACACACCTGCGGATGCTCACTGAACAGACGATAGGTATTTACAAGAAGGTCGTCAAAGTCCATTGCATTGGCCTGCAGACAACGTGCTTCGTAGCGGCTGTAAATCTCGGCAGTAGAGGGTATACGGGCACGTTGATCATCGCCACGCAGCCCCTGGTCGCGCGCATAGTCGGCGGCAGAAATCAGACGACTCTTTGCCGCCGAAATTCTCTCGCCTACCACATTAGGTTTATATACCTTCTCCTCGAGCTGCATCTCCTTGATAATACTTTTTATAAGAGAACGCGAGTCGCTTTGGTCGTATATTGTAAAATTACTATCGTAACCCAGCAGATGTCCCTCGCGACGAAGAATCTTAGAGAAGATAGAGTGAAAGGTTCCCATCCACAGATAAGAGGCTGTGCGGTCACCCACCTGCGCTGCAATACGCTCTTTCATCTCGCGTGCAGCCTTATTGGTAAAAGTAAGAGCAAGGATAGACCAAGGCTCATACCCCTGCTCAAGCAGATAAGATATTTTATAGGTGAGCACCCTTGTCTTTCCCGAGCCCGCACCGGCAATCACCAGCGAGGGACCATCAAGGTAGCGCACAGCGTCCAGCTGAGCGCCATTTAATTCATCTTCGTAGTTTATCATCATATTGCAACAGATTACAATTTGCCCTATTTTTTTTCGAGCAATAAGTTTGCGAAGATACAAAGAACTTGTGGAATAATCGCAGGATTAAGACTAAATTTCATAAGTAGTTGACACTGATACACAAAGAGCAAATTTCAAGAAATAATAGAATAGCAAAAGGTGAAAACAATCGAACATAACAACCTAAATCTTGTTATAAAAATAACATAAGAAAATATACAAATATATGAGTACATTAGTAAGAAACAGCACTATGGGTTACCAGATGCCATCCCTGCTCTACCCTGCCGGCGCACTTGAGCCAGTTATCAGCCGCACAACAATAGACCTGCATTTTGGGAAACATATGCAGACATACGTCGACAACCTCAATCGCCTTGCTCACGGCAACGAATACGAGGGGATGAGTTTGCGAGAAATTGTGCGACAGGCACCCGAGGGGCCACTCCTTGACAATGCCGGGCAGGTTCTTAACCACGCTCTTTATTTCGAGCAGTTCACTCCCCTGACCAAAGCCAACAATCTGCCAAGCGGCACACTGCTAAGTGCAATCCGATTCGATTTTGGCAATTTCGATACTATGAGACAGAAGATGCAAGATGCCTGCAGTGCTCTCTTTGGTTCGGGATGGGTATGGCTTGCACAGGATGAGCGTGGCAAGCTCGAGATTATGCGCTGTCATAATGGCGACAACCCGCTGCGTTGGAAGCGTAATCCACTCTTTGGTATCGACGTATGGGAGCATGCCTATTACCTCGACTACCAGAACCGACGTGCCGAACACGTTAAGCGCATTTGGGAAATAGTAGACTGGGAGATGGTCGAGAGTCGCATGGATTTATAATCACGTACGATAGCAGGTTCGTAAAACAAAAACACTATGAGGATAATCCATTACTTTGGGTTATCCTCATAGTCATTCGGTTGGATAAAAGAGTCTTATTTCTGCTCCTTTATCAGATATATAATTACAGGCAAGTGATCACTGTAACCATTGAGCCACACACCGCCGGCATGCGTACGCTTAGGCGACCCTTTATATTTTCCCTCGGTCTGCAACATATAACTACGTGAGAATATCTCGGGTTTATAGTATTTAAGAGTCGAGCGGTCTTTACCTACCAGATTACCGCTGATAATTATCTGGTCGAACAGATTCCACTTTCCTTTGTATTTCAGTGTTCCCATTCCGTTTTTACGCAGAACATTCCACCAGGGATTATAGAGGTCGGAACCTTTCTTTATCTGGTTCTGCTCGCGCTTGGCACCCAGACAAGTTTTCATACTCTTATCATCGGGGTCGTCATTCATATCACCCATGATAATCACCTTTGAATTGGGTTGCGCTGCCATAAGCGAGTCTTTCACCGCCTTTACAAGCACACCTGCCCTTTCGCGTGCCGGTGACGAAGCATATCGCGATGGCCAATGGTTCACTATAATATGCACACGTTCCCCCGCCATATCTCCGCTTACAGTAAGGAAACCACGAGTTTTGTATGTCGTATCATTATCTTCGGTGGTATATGGCACCAGTTTACTTGCCACAGGCTTAAACAGTTTGGGATTATAGAGCAATGCACAATCGACACCGCGACGGTCGGGACCTTCGATGTGAACAATATCCCATCCGCGAGCCGATAATATAGGATGCTTAACAAGGTCGTCGAGTACGCGATAATTCTCTATCTCGGAAACACCAACGGCAGCAAGTCCCATAGGCAGCATATCGGTAGACATTTCGTTAAGCACCGTTGCCATATTCTTTAGCTTGCTTGT
>JAGCKB010000217.1 GCA_017647725.1 Bacteroidaceae bacterium | reverse complement strand
TATTAAGAGGCCTTCTTAGATTGGAATAAAGCTCGGTATTGCACCGGGCTTTTTCCATTTAGCCTCAGTTTGATTCTATCATTATTGTAGTAGCGTATGTACTTGACCAGTTCCTTCGCGAACTGCTCTACGCTGTCCCACTCCTGCAAATATAGCAACTCTGACTTCATAAGTCCAAAAAAGTTCTCCATCATGGCATTGTCCAGGCAGTTGCCTTTGCGTGACATACTCTGTACTATATTTCTCTCTTTCAATGCTTTCTGATATCTTAGATGCTGATAATGCCATCCCTGATCAGAGTGCAGTATAAGTCCTTCTGGTATATCCGTTTTCTTGAAGGCCTTGTTTAGCATGCTTAAAGCCATCTTAAGGTCAGGATGGTATGATATGGTGTAGGATATGATTTCTCCATTGAACATGTCCAGAATAGGAGAAAGGTATATCTTTTTGTCCTTTATCTTGACTTCAGTAACATCAGTTGTCCATTTCTGGTTCGGTGCAGTTGCGATGAACTCCCTGTCTATTACATTAGGAGCAATCCTGCCTATCTCACCTTTATATGACTTATATTTAGCCTTCTTCCTCTTGCCATACAGACTCATTTCCACCATAAGTTTCTGCACTGTCTTATGGTTAAGATGTATGCCATCATTACGCAGCTGAGAGGTTATTCTTCGATAGCCGTAGCGTCCTTTATGACGGTCATATATCTTGCGGATTGCGGTTCTAGCATCATCGTAACCGTCAGGTTCTGACAGCCTTTTCGTATGATAATAGAATGTTGCCCTAGCCATCCCAGTCTTCTCGAGAAGTATCTCGAGATCATGTTCCTGCCTTAGTTCTTGGATGGCTTTCGCCCAATCTCTCTGAGACGGGCTTCTCTTTCTTCTACTAAGGCTTTCACTTTTTTTAATAGAGCATTCTCTGCCCTCAGACACTCATTCTCGTATCTAAGACGTTCCAGCTCTGTCATCTCCTGCAGTTTCTTTTTCCTTGGTCTTCCCATATCGTTCTTTGGTGGTCGGCCTTTGGGCCTGGTGATAGCCAATGCATCATAACCTTGAGTTTTTGCTATCTTTCTCCATTGGTATAGTTGAGTATTGCTAACATTGTATTTTAACGATGCATCCACCAAAGGTAAATAATTTTCTTCGATATCACGAATGACTTGAAGTTTGAATTTATAATCCGCCCTTACATTTTGCTTTTTAAGTAATCCATTGGAACCTTCTGACTTGTAGCGCGACCATAAATATCCTAACAATGCGCTGTTGATTCCATAATGGCGATGGATATACTCTCTACTATATCCATTTTCAAGCATATGCATATACTTCAATCTTTCTGCATAGCCATGTTTCTTTAATTTTTTAGACATAACAAAACCCCGAAAGTTTTTTGTCTAACTTTCGGGGTTCATCTCAAACGTGACATCCTCGTTTTTGTGTGTGCTATCAGAAGTATCAGTATTTGGCTATTCTCTTTATCATCTTAGGAATATAAGTGTTATCAATCACTCCATTGAATTTGTCAGCGCCTTTACCAATGGCGAAGAGAGGGACAAATGTTCCCGAGTGGTTGCCGCTTGCCCACGACACTGCCGCTGAGTGTGATACAAGATATTTTGCTTGGTTGGCGATTCTTATGAGTGCTTGCTCGCGACTCTCTTGTTTCTCGGCCGATGCGTAGAGCTCGTATAATTTTTTGAGTGACTTGCTCTGTTCGTCGCTCAGTTGAGCCTCGTTCCAAAGACCCATATTCTCTTTGAGCAGCGATGCTGTCTCGTCCCAACTGAGCTGTTTCTCTTTGCTTGCTGCAATGAGAATCTCTTCGAGACGGTCTTCGCTTACCTTCTGTCCCGAGAGGGCTTTCAGATTAAGAGTGTACGAACCTTTAAATCCAAGCACAATGCCGCCTGTCTCGTGGTCGGCTGTGACGATAATAAGTGTCTCATTGGGGTGCTGCTTGTAGAATTCGTATGCAACCTCGATAGCGGCGTTGAAATCCATCACCTCGTGCATCATTGTGGCTGCATCGTCGTCGTGCGAGGCATAATCTATCTTACCGCCCTCTACCATAAAGAAGAATCCCTTTTTGCTCTTCTTCGACAGAAAATCTATTCCGGCTTCGGTAATCTGTGCGAGGGTGAGGTCATCGGCTGTGCGGTCGATGGTGTAGGGTATCTGAGTTGCAACACTCTTCTGGTAAAGCATCATTTTTGCTGCATTGCTCTTGCCTTTGTAGTCGGCATATCCGCGTGCAATGGCATAACCCTGTGCCTCAGCATCCTTATAGAGCTGTGCGCGCTCGCTATCACTGCAGATGGGGTCGCCACCGGCATAGAAATGATAATCGGCTGTGAGCATCTCGCGTGCAATCTGGGGATAGTTGTTGCGGCTTGGTTGATGCGCGTAGAAGGCTCCCGGTGTTGCGTGGTTAATGGGCACGGTGGTAGATATTCCAACGGCATATCCTGCCTCTTGAGCGGCCTTTGCCACGCTGTACACGGGTGTTCCGTCAGGGGTTACTCCAAGATAACCATTGGTAGTCTTGTTACCTGTTGCCAGGGCTGTTCCCGATGCAGCCGAGTCGGTTACTCCGTTGCTTGCCGAGAAGGTGGTTACAAAGGCTGTCGATGGGAACTGTGTGAAGCACAACTGCTGCGGACGGCCTATTACGCCCTGCATCTCTCCTAAATAGAGTTCAGTGCCAAGAACGTGTGACGGACCCATTCCGTCACCGATAAAGTAGAATACATACTTTGGTGCTTTTCCTGCCGATGCTACTATTGCTACAAGTAGCAGTAACAATGTCAAAAAACTCTTTCTCATATCTCTGTTTGTTTAAAAGTTACTCTGTTGGATTACCTACCTGTCCGGTGAACAGAATGCTATTTGTCATAGCATCAGTGATTACATAAAGGAAAGGACGGTCGAATTTAACCTCTATAGGCTCTTTTGTTGGACGCATTGCTAAAAGCCCTACAGATACATATGTTACTGCCGCAGCCTCGGCACCCTTCTCATCTATTTTTAGATAGGTCTTTTGCATTACGTCGTTGATATACAACGGTTTGTCGCTTATCTTACTAAAGTTTGCATTTTCGTCAAAGGCATCGGTCATTCCCAGTGCCATAAGGCTCTCTTTGAGGCTGGTTTTGTACTCGATAGAGAAACGTGGAAGGCTCAGTTTTATTCTTTGGGTGTTGTAAGCCTCTTTACACAGGTTGTTGAAATTTGTTGCCAAATGTGCTGCAGCCTCGCTCATACTCATCCCCTTGCGAGGTAGGATGAACCATACCCTTATATGACTCTCTGCAATGGGCATTGATATCATTCTCAGATTATTGTCCAGGTTGTAGGATGTAGTCAATGTCTGATGCATCATCTTTACAGTCGTGGTAGTACCATCGGCTTTGGTAAAGGGCTCATCGGTAGTGGCATTTTTGTTAAACTCGTCTCTCCATGCTCCTTTGAGATAAAGGGCATTGATGAGTAGCATCTTTGTTTTGTCATCGAGCTTGTCGACGATATTATTTATCTTGCCATTGGTGTTCTGTGAGCACCAGTCGTTTATAGTGCTTGCAGTGTTGTCATTGAACGGTACGTTGCTTACATAGGCATTGTGATACTTCTTGTTGTCGGCAATAAACTGTTCCTTTACCGGTTGTTTCTTATTTACCCATATTGAGTTTGCCAACGACAGTTTTGTTCCACCCTCTTTTATGGGTTGTTTGTAAATCTCTTTATTGTTCAGTGAGTCGAGGCTCTTGCTGTTAAGTGTCGAGAGAATCTGTTCAAGGGTACGCTCCCGGGCGCCATTGGCTACCATTGCAAGGGCACACTCGGCACTCGCAGGCGAGATGCAGATGTTCTCCTGTGTCTCTTTGCCACTGATGTACTCTAAGAGCGAGAATGCAAAGCCGTTAGGGGTATTATATCTTTTTATCGTCATACGGTTTTTGTTCTCTTGTGCTGCGTTTACACTACTGTTATGAGTATCTTTAATTACTCCTTTTGCAGCATCTGTCGCATCCTTTGTGGTAGCGCAGGATGCAAGCAGGAATGTGACATATATAAAATGTCTGAATTTCATATTTATATGCGTTTTAGAATACAAATCGGGCTAAATCGTTATAGAATGCGAGGACAAACAGTCCAAACAAGATGATCATTCCAACCATCTGTGCACGTTCCATAAACTTATCGCTGGGTTTACGACCTGTTACAACCTCGACAAGCAGGAACAGTACGTGACCGCCATCGAGTGCAGGGATAGGCAGAATGTTCATAAAGGCGAGAATGAGCGATAGCATTGCTGTCATATTCCAGAACAGGTACCAGTTCCAGGTGGGGGGGAACATACTGCCAATTGTACCGAACATTCCAACCGATTTTGCTCCCTCGGCCGAAGCAAGGTATTTAAAATCGCTTACATAGCCTTTGAGGACATTGCAACCATATACAATGCCTGCGGGGAATGACTCAAAGAAGCCATACTCCTTTGTTATTGTGGGATAATCGGGGATTCTGAAGTATACACCTAACATTCCGACGCTATCGACCTTTGCCGATAGGGTGGTGAGGCTGTCGCGCATAACCGATAGGGTCAGCTCCTTTGTGCCTGCCTCTTGTAACTCTTGCAATGCTGCTCTTAGCTTGCTGTTTGTCTCTGCCTCTTTGCCGCAGATGCTTAAAATCTTGTCGCCCTCCATTATGCCTAATGCCTCGGCTGTTGTTCCGGCAACTACGCTATCTACAACACTTGGGGTAAGAAACTGCATAAATGGCACCTCTTTGCCCATATCAAGCAGTCCAAACTCTTCGGGGATGGGGATAACAGTCTCTGCACCATTGCGCAGCACTGTTACCTCGCGGCTGTCGGCAATGGCGCGCAAGAGGTCTACGTCGCGCTTGTGCACATCTTTGCCATCGACGCGCAGCATAATGTCGCCGTCGACAAATCCAAGTTGCTTTGCCTCTTGGTTGAACTCCATACCATATGTCGCTTTCTGAATATCGGTGTAGCTCTCGCCCCAGGTAAAAAGCACCATACTGTAGATGAACAGGGCAAGGATGAAGTTGAACATTACACCGCCAACCATTATCAACAGACGCTGCCAGGCGGGTTTTGCACGGAACTCCCAGGGTTGCACAGGTTGCTGCATCTGCTCGGTGTCCATCGACTCGTCTATCATTCCCGAAATCTTGCAGTAACCGCCCAATGGTATCCATCCTATGCCATATTCGGTGTCGTCTTTTGTGGGTGGAAGTTTTATGAGTGCCTTATCCTCCTTCTTGCTCAGGCGCGAGGGTATCATAAATAGTGATATACCCCAATCGAAGAAGAGATAGAATTTCTCTACTCTCACCTTGAAAATCTTAGAGAACAGATAGTGACCAAACTCGTGTATTAGTATCAGAATACTCAGTGACAGTATCAACTGAAGCGCACGTATGAAAAATATCTCCATTTCTATTTTCTTTTTTTGTTTTAATATTAATAGGTTGTAATTTCTTAAATCCAATTATCGGCCATCTTGCGAACCTCGGCATCTGTTGCTATGTAGTCGTCGAGGGTTGGCTTGATGGTAAAGTTTGCACTCTGCATAGCGCGCTCTATTATGCGGCTCATATCGGTGAACTTAATGCGGTCGGCAAGGAATGCGGCAACGCACACCTCGTTGGCGGCATTTACCACGCAGGGCATATTGCCACCCATTGCCAATGCGTCGTAGGCGTGGCGCAGGTTGGGGAAAAGTTCAAGGTTGGGCTTTTCAAATGTCAGCTCGCCCAATTTGCCAAAGTCGAGGCGCTCGAACGACGACTTTAAGCGGCTGGGGTAGGAGAGAGCATACATTATGGGCAGGCGCATATCGGGTGTGCCAAGCTGTGCTTTTACTGCACCGTCGGTAAACTGTACCATAGAGTGTATTACCGACTGTGGGTGAACAACCACCTCTATGTCTTTTGCTTCTATGCCAAAGAGCCATTTAGCCTCCATAACCTCGAAGCCTTTATTCATCATTGTGGCCGAGTCGATGGTTATCTTGGCGCCCATACTCCAGTTGGGGTGTTTAAGTGCCTGCTCTTTTGTTACCTTCTCTAACTGCTCGGCGGTAAATGTGCGGAAAGGGCCTCCCGATGCTGTGAGAATCAGTTTCTCTATGCGGTTATGCTCCTCACCTGCAAGGCACTGGAATATTGCCGAGTGCTCCGAGTCGACAGGCATAATGGGTACTTTGTACTCGTTGGCGAGGCGTGTGATGAGTTCTCCTGCAACCACCATTGTCTCTTTGTTGGCAAGCGCAATGGCTTTACCAGCTTTGATGGCCTCTATAGTGGGGCGCAATCCCGAGAATCCTACCATAGCTGTTACAACAACGTCTATAGGCTCGGACTGTACAATCTCGCATATAGCTTCGTATCCTGCATATACTTTTATGGGTAGGTCGGCAAGTGCTTCTTTCAGTTTTTCATATTTTGTTTCGTCGGCAATGACAACTGCTTCGGGATTGAATTT
>JAGCKB010000216.1 GCA_017647725.1 Bacteroidaceae bacterium | reverse complement strand
GCATCGAAAGCAATCTTCACGCGACTATCCTCGGGGTTAAACTCGGTCGGAGGAGCATAAATCTGTGCAGCAGCACATATTCCCGAGTCGATGACACGCTGAACATCGTTTCCATCTTTCGAGAGGAACAAATCAATAGAGAAAGCCTTCAGATACTTTGTAAGAGACTCGCCACCCGAGAGTGCCACACGTGTAATATCGAGTCCATATTTATCTATGGACTTTAGCATACGCATACCCGTCTCGGGGCTGTTGCGCGACATTACGACAACCTCGACGATAGGCCTGTTAGCCTGCTTGTTAAGTTCTAAAAGGCTCTTTACAAGATAAAAGGCGGTGCCTCGTTCAAGCGGTTCATCCTCGTGTGCCTCTTGATATTGTCTATATTTCTTTATTCCGCCACTTAGAAAAATCTCATTTTCCTTTTCAAGGTCGAAGAGAGCACGTGACGAAACCCCAATAACCAATCTTCCTGTTAAATCCTCCATAATGAAAAAGAGTTTTTAAAATTTAGGATGCGAAGATAGCTCTTTTACTGTTGTGTAACAACAAAAAAGCAAAATTCTTATAGAGCAGGAGGATACAATCGTAAAAATTACATATCTTAGCGCAAACTAAGAAGCTGTTTAAATTTATATCGTCAAGTTTTTTATAGAGCAAAAATTGGATGTTTATTTATTTTTAAAGGGCGCATAGCGGGCTATGTAACCGCAAAAAAGGAACAAACAGGCATTTTTGAATATAAAAAACGACGAAACCGCCAGCTTCTATATGAATATTTTTTTTATAAATTTAAACAGCTTCTAAGAACTACTACAGCAGATGATAAAAGATATAGTATTCGACTTTGGAGGTGTACTCATTGAGATTGACACTGAAAATGCGCTAAGGAAATTCAACAGTTTAGGACTCGACAATCCCCAGAAGTACCTCAACAGCTACAAACAGGAGGGCGCCTTCTATGCGCTTGAGAATGGAGACATCGATGCCGAGGAATTTGTCAAGGAGCTATCGCAGTTATGCGGCAGAGAACTCACCTACAACGATGCTTTCGAAGGCTGGATGGGTTTTGTAGTAAAAGTACAGAGCGAGTATATGCAGTGGCTGCAAGAGCTTCGTCCCCACTACCGCCTCTCCATTTTGAGTAACACCAATCCGTTCCTGCAAGGATGGGCGCGCAGCAGCTCCTTCACCCCCGAGGGAAAGAGCCTCGACGACCTGTTCGACCAGCTTTTTCTGAGCTACCTTATGCACTGCTCGAAGCCAAGCGACGAGATTTATCTAAAGATGCTACGCGAGGGAGATATGAAACCCGAAGAGACACTCTTTGTCGACGACGGAACAAAAAACATAGAGGCTGCACGCAGTCTTGGAATAAACGTTCTGCAAGTAAAGAACGGCGAAGACTGGCGACCCGCACTCAAAAAATTCCTTGAAGAGCATAAATAAGAGAAAAATCCATATAGCATTACGTTATATGGATTTTTTAGATAACAATATAAGAAGCTGTTAAATTTCTAAAAAATATTTTCTTACAGAAGCTGATAGTTTCGCCGTTTTTTATGTTCAATAATGCCTGTTTCTTTCTTTTTTGCGGTTACATAGCCCGCTATGCGCCCTTTAAAAATAAATAAACATTCTATTCTTGC
>JAGCKB010000215.1 GCA_017647725.1 Bacteroidaceae bacterium | reverse complement strand
TTTATTTATTTTTAAAGGGCGCATAGCGGGCTATGTAACCGCAAAAAAGAAAGAAACAGGCATTATTGAACATAAAAAACGGCGAAACTATCAGCTTCTGTAAGAAAATATTTTTTAGAAATTTAAACAGCTTCTAAAAACTATTTCAGAAATTTAAACGGCTTCTTAGATTTATACACTCTCTTATTTTTATATTATGCCCGAAATGTATTATCTTCGCACAGAATTAACACAAACTACTATGAAACATATATCATTCTGTCTATTGTTCCTGGCTGCTGCATTTACAGTGAATGCGCAAAATCAGGATGCTGTGAGAAAGTACTTCGATAAGTGTCTTGACCAACTTGTTGCCGATAGTCGTTTGTCTGCTAAAGATAATACCTATAGCAGAGAAGATGAAGAGGAGAGAACCGACCCTACATATTTTAGAATGTTCACTCCTACAGTACTCTATGAATCGACAATTAAACAGGGTTTCAATAACGGATTCGATATGACAAAACAGAGTGATAGCGAAATAGAACTCTATGAGCATCGTAAAATGATGATAGACCGTTTGTTGCTTAATGTATATAAACTGCGCCCCGATATGGTTCACACAACCGAGGCTGATATGCGTAGTCTTGTTACGCCTGCCGAGCTGGAGGAGAAACAGAGGGCGCTTCTTGATGGTAAAAAAGATAAGCCTTTGGCTATTCCCGATAATGTGCAGGGAAATCTTGAGACAAAAGTGGTGAAGCCCAACTATTGGAGAACATCGGGTAGTTTTTCTTTCAGCTTCACACAGAACTACTTCTCGGGCAACTGGGCACAGGGAGGTGATAATAACAAGACCTTGATTACAAATCTTAAACTGCACCTTAATTATAACGACAAAAAGAAAATATCTTTTGAGAATACTTTCGAGGCTAAATTGGGATTTGTAACAGTATCGGGAGATACACTTCACAATTACAAGACCAATAACGATATGTTGCGTATTGACTCGAAATTCGGTTATAAGATTCTTAACAATGTGAACCTCTCGGCCAAGATGACCCTGCAGACACAGTCAATGCCAAACTACCCAACCAATAACCGCAATTTCGTATCTAACTTTATGGCGCCTTTCGATGCCAACTTCTCGGTGGGTCTCGATTATAAACGCAGTGGCAAGAATTGGAATCTCTCGCTCTATTTTGCTCCCTTGTCGGCTTACAACTACAAATTTGTGCGCTACGGCTATCTGGCATCGCGTTATGGTATACGTGCAGGACGTCAGCATAAAGAGGATTTCGGTACCCAGATACAGCCTACATTCAATGCTACTATTTGCAAGAATGTGACATTGAATTCGCGTATGGAGTACTATACCAACTACTCGCGCGCCTATTTCAACTGGGAGAATACAATTAAAATGAAGATAAACAAATATCTTGATGCAACACTCTTCTTGCACGGACGTTTCGATGACAGCTCTCGTGGTCTTTACAGCGATTCGTATGGATATTGGCAGCTCAAAGAGTATATGACATTGGGATTGACATACTCGTGGTAATCAACTGTGCGAGTAATTGTGTTAATGAGTATAATGAGATAAAAAACAACTTAGGACTCTGAGAAGCTGTTTAAATTTATATCGTTAAGTTTTTTATAGAGCAAAAATTGGATGTTTATTTATATTTTAAGGGCGCATAGCGGGCTATGTAACCGCAAAAAAGAGATAAACAGGCATTTTTGAATATAAAAAACGACGAAACCGTCAGCTTCTATATGAATATTTTTTTTAGAAATTTAAACGGCTTCTTAATAGCAAGTACATCATACAATCTCAATAATTTTTCTTCATAGGTTCGAAGAAAGCCTGAGAATGCAGACAGGCAGGACACAGCTGTGGAGCATCGGTAACCTCGACAAGATAACCACAATTACGACACTGCCACCAGATTTTCTCGTCACGATGAAAGAAATTACCATCGGTAATTCTGCCAAGAAGAGCCAGATAACGTCTCTCGTGCTCGGCCTCTACAGTAGCAATAGCCTTAAAAGCAGCAGCGACTGGAGCAAAACCCTCATCCTCGGCAATCTTCGAAAAATCGCGATACAGAATATCCCACTCCTCTTTTTCTCCTTTTGCAGCCGCAAGCAGATTCTCGGCAGTGGTACCTATTTTCCCGGCTGGATAGGTAGCAAGAATCTCGACACTGCCACCTTCGAGGAATTTAAAGAAACGCTTGGCGTGCTCTTTCTCCTGCTCGGCAGTCTCAAGAAACACCGCTGCAATCTGCTCATAACCCTCGCTCTCGGCTACCGAAGAGAAGAAAGTATAACGTGTACGCGCCTGACTCTCTCCCGCAAATGCTTTCAACAAATTCTGTTCGGTTAACGAACCTTTGATACTTCTCATAGATTAATGTATTTAAAATTGGGTAAAAGAAAAATCCTGTTACGTCATAACAACGAACAGGATTACTTTGTTCTATGTCAGTCCGATAGAAACCGAGCTATTTTATCAACCGACAACAAATACTATCTCTTCCAAAGGTCGGGACGGTTGGTTATTACACCATCGACAGGAAGCATAGGAGACTCTTTAGGAGCATCGAGCGTCCACACTTTAATACTTTTGCCACACGAGTGTATCTTTTTTACAAGCCGAGGCGATATATATTTATAATAAAAATTAAACGATGAGATATAGTCGTATTTAGAGCAGTTGAAACGTGTCAACGAACCATCGTAAGCAAATGGCAAAAGAGGAACCTTAAAATAGAAAAGTTTCTCAAGAGCAAAAGGATGTCCCAGGCGATGAATGTGAGCAAGAACATCGGTATCGAATGACTGCACAGCCACCCATTCGGCTGCTTGATAAAGCGCAATTTCGTTTATCAGCGCCTTTGCCATACGCTCGGCATCTTTCGTACGTTTAGCCTCGACAAGCACTCGGCAGCCACCGTTTATACGCCATAAAACATCGCCCAATGTCGGCACTACTTCATCGGTAACAGCGCCATCGGCATCCACTATACGATAGGCACGAATCTCTTCGAGAGTCATATCAGCAATGCGCCCCTTTCCGTTTGTCGTGCGTTCTATTGTGTTATCGTGACAAACAACAAGCTCGCCATCGGCAGTCAAATGCACATCTACCTCAATAGCATCGACACCGGCAGCCAAAGCTTTATCAACCGCAGCAAGGGAATTTTCGGGAGCAAGGCCTGCAGCGGCACGATGCGCAACAACAGAGACACCGGTGCGTTCCACCCCCGCTTTACTATTCCATAACCCCTTAGAACACGAGGCAAGAAGTAGCGCCACAGCACATAGCGCTATACCTATTATAATATACCACATTCTCATCAAAAAATTATACAAGCAAATAAAAAAGATTGCCTATCCCATTTATCAAGAGAGAGCCATTGATTCTAAAAAGGGGAAGAGCGATAATAGGTTCGGTAAAGCAGATAATTTAACGATATTTACGCAGAGCCTTAAGCGTAGGCGTTCCCACCATACCATCTTCGTACAATCCCGATATTTTCTGAAACGAGCGTACCGCACGTATTATCTCACCCTCGTACAATACACCATTCTTGGTATAGATTATATCATTCTCGTCGAGAAAAAGTTTTTTCACCAGCATATTGGCAAGTGACTTTACATCGGCACCCGAATCGCCACGCATAATAACCCTCTCGCCCAAACGATAACGTTTCTCTTCATAAACTATACCGGCAGGCTTTTTTTCTTTCTTAACCTTCGCAGTCTTTTTCTTTGCAGGACTCTTCTTTTTCTTAGCCTGGCTTTTTTTCTTCGCCGATGACTTTTTTACCTCGGTACGCGGCTGTTCAAATGCCACACCACTCTTTATCACTCGTGCGACAGAGTCGCGACGCTGATAAAACTGCGCACTCACCTCCCGAGGAAGCAGCAGCAACAGAAAAAGAGACAATATGCAAAGAAGCCTATTTACCATTCAAACGATTTACAAAACAGAGAGGAACGGGAGTCTCGAAACGAAGGAATTTTCCTGTCACCGGATGACGGAAACAGAGCATATAGGCATGCAATCCCAAACGACGTATAGAATCATCGTCGCTGCCATATTTTCTATCGCCCACAACAGGATGTCCAATCTCGGCCATATGAACACGAATCTGATTCTTACGTCCCGTCTCAAGTTCAAGCTCCACGAGCGAATATCCATTTGCACTATCTAAAACACGATAATGCGTGTGAGCATATTTTCCACCATTGTCTACAGGGCTCGAGTGTGTTACGAAGCGTTTATCCTCGGTAAGCCACGAGCGAATATCACCCTCGCGTTTCTTTATTTCACCCGAGACAAGCGCCACATAACGACGGTCGGTAACAAGCTCGCGCCAATCGCGAATGAAGGACTGCTGCGTCTGCACATCCTTGGCATAAAGCATAAGCCCCGAAGTATCGCGGTCGAGACGATGCACCAGATGAGCTGTATTACGTCCACCACCCTTCTCAAGATAACGGTTAAGCACCGACTGCGCTGTCTCCTGTCGGGTATTGTTACTCATAGAGAGCAGTCCCGGACGTTTATCGATAACCAAGAGATAAGCATCCTCATACACTATATCAAGATCATTGCTGTGGAACGACATCTTATGCTTTGTACGATCAATCTGCACCTCTTGTCCAACAACAAGTTCGGTAAGCGGATAGGTAACGATTCTGTTATCGACAAGTACCACACGATTGGTTATCAACGCTTTTGCACGATTACGGCTTACGCCATGCATCTTCTCCATAATAAAGGGGAGCAACTGCATAGCCTCAGTAACCTTAAAGGTGAGCATCGGTTTTATATTCTTACGCATATAAAAAAATGTTTTTTCGTTTTAAAGAACATCAAGAGAGCTCCTCATCGCGTCTCTCAAGAAGCACTACATTCTCGACATGATGTGTGTGAGGGAACATATCCACAGGCTGCACAGCAGTCACTCTGTAATCCTTGTCGAGCAGCGACAGGTCGCGCGCCTGTGTAGCAGGATTACAGCTCACATAAACAATGCGCTTAGGAGCCGCAAAAAGGATTGTATCTATAACATCATTATGCATTCCTGCACGAGGGGGGTCGGTAATAATTACATCGGGACGGCCGTGCTCCTCGATAAAGTCACGTGTCAGGATATCCTTCATATCTCCTGCGAAGAAGATAAGATTATCAAGGCCGTTGAGACGCGAATTTTCGCGTGCATCAATAACAGCATCCTCGACATACTCTATTCCCACCACCTTACGCGCTTTTCGCGCCACGAAATTGGCAATTGTTCCCGTACCGGTGTAAAGGTCATATACAACCTCATCTCCTGTTAAAGCAGCAAACTCGCGCGCTACCTTATATAAATTATAGGCCTGACGGCTATTTGTCTGATAGAACGATTTTGGGCCAACCTTAAAACGCAGTCCCTCCATCTCCTCATAAATGACATCGGTTCCTTTGAAAGTGTGAACCTCCAAATCGCCAAAAGTATCGTTACACTTATTGTTTACCACATACAGGAGCGATGTTACCTGCGGGAAATTATCTGCAACGAAGGCAAGAACACTATGCAGTTGCTTCATCTGCGCATCATCCTCAATCTTTGCCTGAATAAGCAACATAACCTCACCTGTGGTAGATGTACGAAGCATCATATTACGTAGTACACCAGTCTGAGTGCGAAGGTCGAAGAAAGGAATAGCCTCACGCACTGCAAAATCGCGTATCGCATTGCGTATCTCGTTGTTCAACGAGGGCATAAGAGCACACTCCTCAATATCCAGCACCTTATCGAAAGCTCCGGGAATGTGAAATCCCAAAGCATTCATATGCTCGTATTTTGTTTGCTTCTCCACCTCTTCCCAAGTGAGCCATCTTTTGTTACTGAAAGTAAACTCGAGTTTGTTACGATAAGCTCTTGTCTGTTCCGACCCTAAAATGGGCATAAACTCGGGCAACTCGACCTTTCCGATTCTCTTGAGCGCATCGTACACCTGTTGCTGCTTATACTTCAACTGATGTTCGTAGGCCAGACACTGCCATTTACATCCTCCACACACACCGTAATGCTTACAGAACGGCTCGCTCCTCTCGGTTGAATATTCGTGAAACTTTACAGCCTCGGCCTCGGCATAACTATGTTTTTTACGACGCACCTGAAGGTCGACAACATCGCCCGGCACAACAAAAGGCACAAAAACAACAAGGTCATCGACACGTGCCAATTCTTTACCCTCGGCAGCAACTCCGGTTATCTCAATCCGCTCCAGCAGCGGCAGTGGTTTCTTCTTCTTTGCCATTGTATACAGCTTGATAAAATATAGAACAGGCGGGATATCCGCATTTTATTATTCACAATACTCACTCTTTGCTCACTCTGCAATAGAGCAAAACAGTACAAAATTACATCTATTTTCCCGATTATTACCACATTTAAGTTAAGAAGTTTATTTTTTAAGAATTGTAGCACATATTTTTTGCCACAAACTTTATTTAGAAAACTTTTTTTTATATATTTGCAAATTAGAAAGAGAGTGCCTTTTTATAAAGTTTAAAAGGCATAGGATTGCGTGATCGGAATCGCGTGTACCACTATATATTACCCGACGAGGGTTATATAAAGGTAGATATACAGGCTACGAGCATTGCACCCCACTCTTTCCAAGAGAGATAATTAATTTAAATTTTTAACTATCAATAACATAATAAACTCAAAAATTTATGGCAGACAAAAGAGTCTATACCTTTGGTAATGGTCTTGCTGAAGGTAATGCGTCAATGAGAAATTTGTTAGGAGGTAAAGGTGCTAACCTTGCAGAGATGAACCTCATCGGTATCCCTGTTCCTCCCGGATTTACCATTACAACTGAGGTTTGTGGCGAGTACTACAGCCTTGGCAAAGAGAAGGTTATTGAGCTTCTTAAGGCAGAGGTTCAGGCCGCAGTTAAAAACATCGAGACATTGATGAACTCGACATTCGGCGACCCCACCAATCCCCT
Organism: Bacteroidaceae bacterium; assembly: GCA_017647725.1. Lineage (GTDB taxonomy): Bacteria > Bacteroidota > Bacteroidia > Bacteroidales > Bacteroidaceae > HGM04593. Next base: position 402 of record JAGCKB010000215.1, on the reverse strand, counting down.
TCTTGTATCAGTTCGTTCAGGTGCACGTGCATCTATGCCCGGTATGATGGATACCATCCTCAACCTTGGTCTTAACGACATCGTAGTAGAGGGTCTTGCTAAGAAGACCGGTAACGAGAAATTCGCTTGGGACTCTTACCGCCGTTTCGTACAGATGTACGGTGACGTTGTTCTTGGTATGAAGCCCACAAGCAAAGAGGAGATCGATCCATTTGAGGCTATCATCGAGAAGGTTAAGGAAGAGGCAGGTGTTGTTCTCGACAAGCACCTTTCGGTAGACGACCTCAAGCGTCTTGTTAAGGAGTTCAAGGCTGCCGTTAAGGCTCAGACCGGCAAGGACTTCCCCACCGACTCTTACGAGCAGCTCTGGGGTGCCGTTTGCGCTGTATTTGAGTCTTGGAA
>JAGCKB010000214.1 GCA_017647725.1 Bacteroidaceae bacterium | reverse complement strand
TTTTCCTCACTGCCTTTTATTTTCGTCACGGGTGATGTTTATCTGATAATTATTATTATCGCATCAGGAAAGCCCCACCTAACCTTGCGAGGTTGGGTGGGGCTTAATATCCTTTACTTTACTAATACCTTTTTACCATTGATAATGTAGATACCGGGGGTGGTAATCTCCTCTATACGACGGCCTGTGAGGTCGTAAATGAGATTCTCCTCACTATCTGATGTTATCTCATCTATTCCGGTGTTGTCTACTACCATCACTACTTTCCATTGTGAGTTGGTGTCGATGGCGCCGAGTGTAGTGGCACTCTTGTCGGAATTTACACCTAATATATTTGTAGCATCGCTGCTCTTGTCCGAGAAACTTACAGTGCCATCGCCATTGAATATGAGTGTCATCTTCTTGGCCTCTGACTCCGAAGGTACAAGCTCTACACTGTTGTGACCTGTCTTTATGTAGCTCTGCTGTCCTACATTCTTTATATAGAATACATTCTCGGTGGTTGTGGGTACGAACTCCCAACGGCGGTTGTTATCGTTTGGTTTTACCTGCGAGGCGCTGGCGGCCTTCACTGTTCCATTGTGGTAGGCGAGGGCGCCCAAACGGGTGGTGAGGGTGTAGTGGTTGTAGGGGGCAACGCTTACCATTGCTTTGCTGTCTTTACCTATTCTTGCAATCTCGTTAAGGATATTGTTGCTCCAATTGCCATAGCTGAATGCGCTTTGGTCTTGGTTCGCAATTGCTTCCTGGGCTGCCTCTACTATGTACTCGAGTGTAGCAAGGGCATCGGGGTTATAGTAGCCTACTTGTGTGTTGTTGCTTGCCTTGTAGCGTATGAGTTCTTTTGCAGCTGCTATGGCTTTCTCTAATGCTTCGAGCTGCTGCTCTTCGTTGCCGGCCTCGGCTGCCGAGGGGATGGTTACGTTGTTTCCATCGGCTTGTACAGCCACTACGGTGTACTTGCTGTTTGCCACCTCGGCGGGGAGTGTAAGTTTGTAGGTGTTCGAGAAGCTTACCATATTACCGTACTTATCGTATATTTTGAATCCGACGGCGCCTTTTGAATTCTCGTCTGTGAGGATGGTAACTATCTTGCCCGATGATACATACACGTACCCCTCGGCTTTTATGCTTTCGTCGATATAATCCTCCCATTGACCAACATCGCCCGCTGTGCCTATGGGAACGTCACTGTTGAAGTCGGTGCGGTAGCCGTTTACTCCGTCGCCACGCTTCGAGGGTTTCACACGGTCTTCGAGGAACATAAGGTGTCCGCCTTTCTTGCTGTACTGCTGCATCTTTTTACGGCTCTCTTGTGCATCAGACTCGCTAAGGGTAACGTAGTAGTCGCTGTAGTCGCCTACGTGAGCGTTGTTCATAGGCTCAAAGAATCCCCACGCTTCGAAGAACTCGCTCAGGTCCATCTGGGCAATCTCGCAGCAGGCTTCGGCAAAGCGCAGTTGGTTGAATTTGCCATTTACGCTGCTGGTGACGCTGAGGGGTTTGTCACGCAGATATTCGAACAGACGGGGGTAGAAGGTGGTGTCTTTCTTTGCCTCGTGGAAATAGAGGTAGAGCTGCCAATACATACGTGTTTTGCTGAATACCTCGTCACGAAGGGGGTAGGGGACTTTGTTGTTGAAGTCCTCGATGCACTTCGATACTTTCAGTCCTCGTGTGGTGGTTTTTCCAATGCGCCACACAACTACATTGGCAAAGAGGTTGTTGCTGACTTCGGTGCAGGATACAATGTTTATGGCTGTCTGGTTCATATGACCAATTTCGTGTGCGGGACCCCACGCGAGGCCGGGGTTCGACATCACTTTACTTGCAGGGAGTATGTCGCCCAATGTGCTGTAGGCATAATAGGTGTAGTACCACGTTGCGAACATATATTGGTCTTGTCCGTCGCAGCACATCATAAGGTTGTTCCAGCGGTCGGCATATTTCACTGCGCCCATAAGCTCTTTCTCCCAAAGTACGATTTTGTCCCACCAGTCTATTGACTCGTAGATGTTATTGGGGCATATATTGGCTACCTGGTTAAGGTGCATACTGAAGAGTGCGTGCTCGCCCTTGACTTGTACTGTTTCGTGTTTCATAATGCTCTTGCGCATCTTCACCCAGTCGTCGTTGGTGTGGCGGCTCTTGTCGAAATATCCGTTTAGGGTTCCATTGGCAATGTGTACTCTTATGTCGGGGTATTCGTTCAGTCGCTTGCTTGTCTCGTCGCGTGTGGTCTCCACCCTATATGAAATATAGAGTATTCCGTTGTCTACCGATGGATAGATGATGTTTATTCCTTGGAATAGTACGGTCTCTTTTTTACTAAAATACATCTGGTCGCTGCCTACCTCGCATAGTGTTACTATATTGGGGTAAGAGACGTTTTGGTCGACGAATACTATCAGTGGCTCATTTTTGTTACAGATGATTCCTGTGGGGTTGTTAAGGTCGGTGTAGGGGTTGGTCTTTAGATAGTTGCTCCAGTTATATGCCATACTGTATGCCTTGTAGCTTCCTACGCGGAACTCTTTCTCATATTCGCCCCAACCGTTCTTTATCTTTAGTGCAATATCGCGCAGTGGGGTGGGGAGATTGCTCATTTTGGTGGTCAACTCCTCGTCGCTCATTGATGCGTACTTCTCTTTTAGCTCGGAGCATACGTCATCGGTAAAGTATTCGCGGAAGATGTTGTAGTAGTTGTTCTTGTTTGCGTCAATTACATCATACTCGCTATCTTGTGCTGTCAGCAGGATGGGGAGTGTAAGTAAAATGGTAAGTAGTAAATTTCTTAGTCTCATATTGTTTTGTTTTTATAGTTATATTCTATGTGTTTCTGTTTGTTAATGGATATTTGGGGCTAATATAGCTATTTTATGTGAATATTTGACTATTGTATTGATGAAACATACAATTACTTATGTTTTTTCTGCGTGTATGTGCTCGAATGTCCCGTGGAGTTTAACACGGAGGTGAATTTTGGGTATATCATTGCTTGTTGGAGCAACTTTCAATCGCCTGCAATCACCGCAAAAAAAAGCAGAAAACAAACAGGCAGTGTGCAATCACACTGCCTGT
>JAGCKB010000213.1 GCA_017647725.1 Bacteroidaceae bacterium | reverse complement strand
TTCCTTGTAGGCATTCATAGCAGAATTTTCCATACGCAGCCATCACCTCATAAGCATTAGTTAAATTCTGTTTGGGGAACGTATTGGCAATAATTGCCCGCGTCGATTTTCCACCATAGCAGCGTTGCAATCACCAAACGCTATCTTGGCTTGCGACAGTAGGAAATACTAGAAACGAACCTTTGATAAGAATGAAGCCCTCTCGATAATCACTCGATTATCAGTGAATTACAAAAATAAAAAAGAGGATAATTCTCTCGAATTATCCTCTTTTGTCCAATCGTGCGCCTGATAGGACTCGAACCTACACGTCGCAAAACACCAGATCCTAAGTCTGGCGCGTCTACCAATTTCGCCACAGGCGCGTGTCTCAGTCATCTTTTAGAATTCTAAAAGAGAAACCTCATAGACGCTTGCTTCATAAAAGCACCGCGAAGGTAGTACTTTTTTTTCAATTATCACTACTTTTCTCCTTATTTTTTTCGTAAAAGTCGAATATATATGCACAAGCGGCCTCAATCATAGTATCTCGCCCCCTATTCCAATCGTCACTCGTTATGTGTACAAGAGTGTCGGGCTCTATGCCAAACTCTGTTATCCGCTGTTCCTTATCCAAGATGGGACAGGCCGAGAAACGCACTCCCCATCCGTTAGGCAGGGTGCTGTTGAGCGGCATTCCACTACCGCCACCCGTCTTGTCGCCCATAATAAGCACGTGGCTAAGTTCGCGCATAAGCATCACAAAATAGTTCGCCGAACTGAACACCCCCCTATTAGTAAGCACCACTGTGGGACGTAACCATATTGCACCGTCGCCCTGCTCAAGATGAATGGGGCGTGGTGTCGAAAGGTCGCTGTGCCCTGTTCCTGTCTTATGCTGTATGTAACCACAATGCACCTTCTCATTGGTAAAATGAGAGGCCAACTGCTCGGCCGAGGTGAGCATACCGCCGCCATTATTGCGAATATCAACAATAAGTCCTTTGCAATGCGATAGAGCGAGCATCATTGCACTTAGGTTACTATCGCCAAACATAGAGGAGAAGCTCCCCACATATACGTAACCTATTGAATCCTGCACCGAGGTATACATAAGACCATTGTTCACACGAAAATCGTCCCTTAGATAATTTCGTTGTATTGAGTCGCTGAAATTTATCGGATAATGCAGTTTCCAGTCCCAATAGAATGTGGTACCATACTCCGATGTAAGGTTCACGTGTCCGTCGCGCAGTTCGCGCAACATCTCGCCCATAAGGTCGAACATTGCACTGTTGGTTGTCACCAACTCGGCTTTTGGACGATACTTATGATATACAGCATCCCAATCGAGACCAAACTCGCTGCTGCTATAATCGAAAAAGCAGTAACGCTGGTCGATAATATTCCAAAGTGCATCGAAATTACCCGTCAGGGAGTTATCGAATTTATCCTCCTCGACACACCCCGATAGTGTAAAAAGCAATAACAATGCCGTTATCTGTGATAATATCTTTTTCATATTCTTCAGTAGGGCGAACAAGCCTTTATTGGGTCGTTATTCTTTACCTTATATATTGTACGACTGAATCCCAAAGCAAACGAATGGTTGTAGAGATGTGTACGTATACTGTTCACGCGCGATTGGTAGAGGTCGGCAATATAAGCGACACGCAGTGTGTTACGTCCTACGGGAATATCAAGCGAGAGGGTATGTCGCCACGAGGGGGAATTTACAGGATTCGAAAATTTTATAATGCCATCGGTGTCGCCAAGGCCGAAAATCTCGTAATACGACTGTCCGAACTGCGGAGAGAACATCACCCCTGCCAACGGCACATCAATCTGCCAACGGGCTATACAATCCCTCTTGGCTATAGAGAATCGGTACACAGCCATTGTCGAGGCTGCCAACGCTGCACGCAGCTTCACCGACACAAGGTTATTCCCGTTAGAGGGGATGTAGAGCACACCTCCTGCCAGCTGTATCTGCACACCCGCCAATATTTGCAGACGCTCCCCCACCACAAATGTGTGATAACCGCTCCAGCTACGGTTTGCAAGCAGCGTCAGCTGCGAGGTGCTATGCAATGAAGTCAAGCCAAAGAGGGCATCGGTCACCGTCTGGAATTTCCAATCATAGTTTCCGGTATGTGCCTTGCGCATTGTCTCGTGATTAAAATAGATGGCAGCGCCTGTATAGTCATAACCCGAGAGGTAGGTATCAAGATTATTGAGCAAGGAGAAACCGTAGAGCGTGCTGCGCACGCTCACACGGTAGGGGTTGACATCTACTAATTTAGTATCTTCCTGTGCGCGAAGTGCTGCCGACGATAGCATCAGCAGGGTAAGCAGTAGTGCGCGCAAAAGGCTATTGTTCATCTTCATCGAAGAGTGTCGCTTGCTGGGTTGTATCAAATTCCGAAGTATTTCCCTCATCAGCATCATCCATTGGCTGCGGTTCGGGCTCTACCGGCACACGTGTCGGTTCAAGCTCTATTATCTCGTCAATGGTATATGTCGTCAGACGCTTGCCACGTGCCTTGTAACTCTTCACAGCTATAAACTCGTCGGTCTCTATTACCAATGGTTCGCGGAACGAGTCATCACCGCCAAACATAACCTGTATGCGCGGATAAGGCGTCTCGGATAACCATACCAAACGATTCTCCTTATTATCGCCCAGACAGTTCTGCTTGCGTGCGTTTGCATCCAGGGTGAACCTCTTAAGATAAGGGTAGTTCTGTTGTGAGGCATCGTACAAGATAGCTGTCCACACCTTCGATGGGTCGTACTTCTCTATCCTTAAAATGTTATCCTCATAGTGATTGTTCAGGTCGATGGGACTTAAATAGAAGTCTCCATTATCGAGGAGAACAAGAATCTTATCATCATTGTGGAACTCTCCAAGATACTCGCCGTGACTATCGAAATTTATTCTAAGAATATCGCGGTCGAACCACACCTGTCGTCCACCGAGTGTAGAGCTACCGTGACGCTTCAGAGTGACACGATGCACCTCGTTCTTTGTAAGGATATTACCCATCGACTGACGGCCCTTGATTGCAATATCGCTGAAATCGCGCTCAATGACAGTATTGCGCAGGCGTGGGTTGGGACGCAGCATTACCTTGATAACCTCGGCCTCGCCATTGGGGTTGGATGAGAAATAGACCACCTTAGAGCCCGGCGAGCCCTGTGTAAGGTCGTACTCCTTGTCACGCGTCATACCTGTCGCTGCAAATCGCTTGATGTAGTAGATACCTTTTGCTCCATCGCGATAGACAACATTGTATATTGTACGCTTATCGTTCTTCTTAAAGACGTCAATATGTATGATATTCTTGCCTACAAAAAGTTTCTCGCACACCTTTACAATCTTATATTTTCCATCTTTGTAGAAGAGAATAACATCGTCAATGTCCGAGCAATTATTTACAAACTCGTCTTTCTTCAGCGAAGTACCGATGAATCCCTCGGCGCGGTTGATATATAGTTTCTGATTGGCCTCTACCACCTTAGCCGCTACAATGGTATCGAGGTTGCGAATCTCGGTGAGTCGCGGGTAACGCTCGCCATATTTCTCTTTCAGCTTTGTGAACCAGCGTTTGGTAACAGCCACCATATTCGACAGCTCTTTATCAATTGCCGCCACCTCATCTTTCAAGCGAGCTATAAGTTCTTCGGCCTTCTCCTTGTTGAAGCGCAGGATGCGCGCCATCTTTATCTCCATAAGACGCAGAAGGTCGTCGCGTGTTATCTCGCGAATGAAATTAGGTTTATAGGGTTCAAGGCGCATATCAATATGTGCAAGCACAGTATCCATATCCTTTGCCTGCTCAAATTCGCGGTCTTTGTATATGCGTTCTTCGATGAAGATACTCTCGAGCGATGCAAAATGCAGTTGTTCAAGAAGCTCACCCTTGCGAATTTCGAGTTCCCTGCGCAGAAGTTCTTTGGTATTATCGACCGAACGACGCAGAATCTCGCTTACGGTAATAAACACCGGTGTGCGGTTGTCAATTACACAGCAGCAGGGAGTGATGCTTATCTCGCAATCGGTAAAGGCATAGAGAGCATCTATTGTCTTGTCGGACGATACACCGGGAGCAAGATGCACAAGAATCTCTACCTTGTCCGAGGTATTGTCATCGACACGACGCACCTTCATCTTGCCATTTTCCACCGCCTTAAGGATAGACTCGATTATCATCGGTGTTGTCTTTCCGTAGGGAATCTCGGTAATTGCAAGTGTCTTATTATCTTCGAGTTTCGATATTTTTGCCCTTATACGCACGCGCCCTGTGCGGTCGCCATCGTGATAGCGTGAAACGTCTATGCTGCCACCCGTCTGAAAATCGGGGTACAGAGTAAACTCCTCGCCATTGAGATAAGAGACCGCGGCATCGCACACCTCGCAGAAGTTATGCGGTAATATTCGCGACGACAGACCCACAGCAATACCCTCGACACCGTGAACCAGCAACAGAGGGAATTTTACAGGCAGGGTGATTGGCTCTTTGTTACGACCATCGTATGATAGCTTCCACTCGGTGGTTTTTGGATTAAACACAACATCGTGGGCAAAGCGCGAGAGGCGCGCCTCGATGTAACGGGGAGCCGCCGCCGAGTCACCGGTGAGAATGTTACCCCAGTTTCCCTGGCAGTCGATGAGATAATCCTTCTGTCCCAGCTGCACAAGGGCTCCACCGATAGAGGCATCGCCGTGAGGGTGATACTGCATAGTATATCCCACCACATTGGCAACCTTGTTATATCGGCCATCGTCGAGTTCGCGCATTGCGTGCAGAATACGTCGCTGAACAGGTTTCAGTCCATCGTACAGGTGTGGTACGGCACGCTCGAGAATTACGTATGAGGCATAATCGAGGAACCAATTCTGGTACATTCCTGTCAACTTGTGCGTAGGCGACGAGTCCTGTGGCGGGACATAATTACTGTGTCCCTCTGCCGTCTCATCGCCCATTTGAGGTTCGTTGTTCAACTCCTCGATGTTATCTTCGTATTCGTTATTGTCAATCATAAGAGTGCCTGTTTTGCATATTTTACCGCAAATTTAAGGTTTTTCCCAAAAAAAATGCTTTACTTTGCGCAAAATTTATAATTTAATATACAAACAGTTACTATAATGGCTCAAGAAGATGTATTTAAGAAAGTGGTAGCCCACTGCAAGGAGTATGGTTTTGTGTTTCCATCGAGTGACATTTACGATGGTCTCGGTGCAGTTTACGACTATGGTCAGATGGGCGTAGAGCTCAAAAACAATATAAAGAACTATTGGTGGCAGAGTATGGTGCTTCTGCACGACAATATCGTTGGAATAGACTCGGCAATCTTTATGCACCCCACAATTTGGAAGGCATCGGGACACGTAGACGCATTCAACGACCCTCTTATCGACAACCGCGACTCGAAGAAGCGCTACCGCGCCGATGTACTTATCGAGGAGCAGATTGCAAAATACGAGGATAAGATGGAGAAAGAGGCTGCAAAGGCTGCAAAGCGTTTCGGTGACTCTTTCAACCGCGAGTTGTTTATGGAGACCAATCCCAAGGTGCTTGCCGAGAAGGCCAAGCGCGATGCTCTTCAGGAGCGTTTCGCAAAGGCTCTTAACGATATGAACCTTGAGGAGCTTCGTCAGATTATCCTCGACGAGGAGATTGTTTGCCCCATTTCGGGTACACGCAACTGGACCGAGGTACGTCAGTTCAACCTTATGTTCTCGACCGAGATGGGTTCTACAGCCGACGGAGCGATGAAGGTATATCTGCGCCCTGAGACTGCACAGGGTATCTTCGTTAACTACCTGAACGTACAGAAGACAGGACGTATGCGCATCCCCTTCGGTATTGCACAGATTGGTAAGGCTTTCCGTAACGAGATTGTGGCACGTCAGTTCATTTTCCGTATGCGCGAGTTCGAGCAGATGGAGATGCAGTTCTTTGTACGTCCCGGCAGCGAGCTCGAGTGGTTCAACAAATGGAAAGAGACACGTTTGGCTTGGCACAAGGCACTTGGATTCGGCGATGACGCTTACCGTTTCCACGACCACGAAAAACTTGCACACTATGCAAATGCCGCAACTGACATTGAGTTCCGTATGCCTTTCGGTTTCAAGGAGGTAGAGGGTATTCACTCACGCACTAACTTCGACCTTTCGCAGCACGAGAAATTCTCGGGCAAGAACATCAAATATTTCGACCCCGAGACAAACGAGAGCTACGTACCCTACGTAATTGAGACCTCTATCGGTGTCGACCGTATGTTCCTTAGCGTTATGTGCGCATCGTACTGCGAGGAGAAACTCGAGAATGGCGAGACACGTGTTGTACTGCGTCTGCCCGCTGCTCTTGCACCTGTAAAATTGGCTGTTCTTCCTCTTGTAAAGAAAGATGGCCTGCCCGAGAAGGCACGCGAGATTATGAACCAGCTGAAGTTCAGCTTCAACTGTTACTACGAGGAGAAAGACTCTATCGGCAAGCGCTATCGTCGTATGGATGCCATCGGTACTCCTTACTGTGTTACCATCGACCACCAGACATTGGAGGATGGTATGGTGACACTGCGCGAGCGTGATACAATGGAGCAGCGTCGTGTAGCAATAAGCGACCTCGAGGGTATTATCCGCGACAATGTAACCATCACTTCGGTTCTGAAGAAACTTTCATAAAAGAGAGATAAGATGAGATTATCCGACATAAAAATATTATTGTTTGCATTGATTTCAGCTGTGACATTCACTGCCTGCGACGAGACCGAGGAGGCAGGCGAGTTCGACAACTGGAAGGTTCGCAACGAGGCATACATAGACTCCATCGCAAAGGTTGCACGCACAAATGCCGACGGCGACTGGAAGGTATTCCTTGCCTACGGTCTTATCGACTCATTGCAATGGGGCAACCAATACTATGTCTACTGCAACGTCATTGAGGAGGGCGAGGGCGACGAAATGCCAATATTCAACGACACAGTGCTTGTGAACTACCGTGGTCGCCTTATCCCCACAAAGAGCTACGACCTGGGATACATCTTCGACGAATCGTTCACAGGCGCTCTTGACCCCGAGACCGACGTTCCCACAAAACTGAATCTCGCAGGATGCGTTCGTGGATGGACTACCGCAATGACACAGATGGTAAAAGGCGACATCTGGCGCGTATACATCCCCTCAGAGCTTGGATACGGCCAAAGCGGACAGGGTGCAATCCCCGGATACTCGACACTTGTGTTCGATATGAACCTCATCGACTTTGAACGCATAGGTAAACCTATAAATTAAGAGACACAATGGATACAACAAAAGATGGACAGCTGCAGATTGAGCTGAAAGAGGAGGTTGCCGAGGGTGTATATGCCAACCTTGCCATAATAGCACACTCAAGCTCGGAGTTTGTAACCGACTTTGTACGTATGATGCCCGGCGTAGCAAAAGCACAGGTAAAGTCGCGCATAATAATGACACCCGAGCACGCCAAGCGTCTGCTATTTGCACTACAGGACAATATCCTACGCTACGAATCGCAGTTTGGCGAGATTAAGCTACCCGAACAGCGCCCCACAGGATACCCCAATATGGGCGGATTCAAGGGAGAGGCCTAACAACGTATCTGACATAACACAATAAGCAAAGACTGTATCGATATTGCTTTATCGGTACAGTCTTATAGTTTTAAGCGCTCTCCTGTCATTCCAAGCCACAAGGAGAAACTCTATCAAAATACGTCTGAAATAATTACAAAAGAATAATTAACTACAAAATGAAACAAGAAAATGAAAAACAGACGGGACTGCCCGAAAATGCTTTCCGTCCACTGAAAGAGGGCGAGGAGTACAAACCTCTTATGTCGCCCGACAAGGTATATCCCGAGGTAAACCTATGGTCGGTATCCTGGGGTATAGCAATGGCTGTGTTATTCTCGGCAGCTGCCGCCTATTTAGGACTTAAGGTAGGCCAGGTATTCGAGGCAGCAATCCCCATTGCCATCATTGCAGTGGGTGTATCAAGCGCCACAAAACGCAAAGGAGCACTTGGTGAGAATGTAATAATACAATCTATCGGTGCCTGCTCGGGAGTAATTGTTGCCGGCGCGATATTCACTCTGCCGGCACTATACATTCTACAGAGCAAATATCCCGAGATGACAGTGAACTTTATGCAGATGTTCATAAGTTCGCTATTGGGTGGTGTGCTTGGTATTCTTTTCCTCATCCCCTTCCGTAAATATTTCGTCAGCGACAAACACGGCGAGTACCCCTTCCCCGAGGCAACAGCAAGTACACAGGTGCTGGTGTCGGGCGAGAAAGGTGGCAGCCAGGCATTACCCCTGCTCGTCGCCGGACTCATTGGCGGATTATACGACTTCATTGTTGCCACATTCGGTTGGTGGAACGAGAATTTCACCACACGTGTCTGTGGTTGGGGCGAGACGCTTGCCGACAAGGCAAAGGTAGTGCTGAAGATTAACACCGGTGCAGCCGTGCTTGGACTGGGTTATATCATCGGTCTTAAATATGCTATCATAATCTGTGCAGGCTCGCTTGCAGTGTGGTTGCTCATTGTCCCCGGAATGAACCTCTTCTTTGGCAGTGAGGTACTGAATGCTTGGGATCCCAGCATAACAGAGACTGTATCAGAGATGTCACCCGAAGCTATATTCAAGAATTATGCAAAGAGCATCGGTATCGGTGGTATTGCAATGGCCGGTATCATTGGAATCTTTAAATCTTGGGGCATAATAAAGAGTGCGGTAGGACTTGCTTCTCGCGAAATGGGCGGCAAGAAGTCGAATGTAGAGGTAAAGCGTACACAGCGCGACCTGCCAATGAAAATCATTGCATTCGGCTCAATATTTACACTGTTGCTTGTGCTGCTGTTCTTCTACTTCGATGTAATGCAGGGTAATCTTCTGCACAGTGTTGTAGCCATTCTTCTGGTTGCCGTTATCTCGTTCCTCTTCACAACTGTTGCAGCAAATGCCATTGCCATTGTGGGCTCTAACCCCGTATCGGGAATGACACTTATGACACTTATCCTTGCATCGGTTGTAATGGTGGCAGTAGGTTTGAAAGGTACAACAGGTATGGTAGCAGCTCTTGTTATGGGTGGCGTTGTGTGTACAGCACTCTCAATGGCAGGCGGTTTCATCACCGACCTTAAGATTGGTTACTGGTTAGGTTCTACACCTGCCAAGCAGCAGACCTGGAAGTTCCTGGGAACCCTTGTATCGGCAGCAACAGTAGGCGGTGTCATTATGATTCTTAACAAGACATACGGATTTACTGGAGATGAGCTTGCTGCTCCTCAGGCACACGCTATGGCAGCAGTAATTGACCCGTTGATGAATGGCGTTGGTGCTCCCTGGTTGCTCTATGGTATTGGTGCAGCTCTTGCATTGGTACTCACATACTTTAAGATTCCCGCATTGGCATTTGCACTTGGTATGTTCATTCCCCTTGAGCTGAACCTTCCCCTCCTTGTTGGTGGTGCCATTAACTGGTATGTCACATCGCGTAGCAGTGACGCCAACCTAAACAACGAAAGAGGCGAAAAAGGCACCCTGCTTGCATCGGGATTCATTGCCGGTGGTGCGCTTATGGGTGTAGTAAGTGCCGCAATGCGCTTTGGCGGAATCAATCTTGTTAATGAGACCTGGTTGGCCAACCCCTGGAGCGAGGTTCTCTCTCTCGCAGTATATCTGTTGCTTATCGTTTATCTTGTGAAAGCAAGTATGAAGGTAAGATAAGAACTGACTCTTTAACACTAACAAAAAACAGGCAATCGAATTTTCTGTTCGATTGTCTGTTTTTTGTTTTATCTATCAGATAACAAGATATATATACCCTAATGTAACCACACTGATTATAATCCACAATATTACCCCCTGCGCAAATGACTTTAGCCCGACACTCCTGAGAACATCTTTTGAGAGTGAAGCGCCTATAAAGAACATTGTCAGGGTGAGACATTTACGTGCAACACCGTTTATCGCAGTACCTATTGCAGGATAATCGCTTAGGAGATATGTATTTATAATCATTGCAGTAACAAACAAAAGAATAAACCAAGGAATAGCAATCTTTTTTCCTTTGCTTTTAAATATAACAGCCGAGAAAAGCGCTACGGGAATAATCCACAGCGCACGTGTCAGTTTTACCGTTGTTGCAACCTCTAATGCAGCTTCGCTATAAGCAGCACCGGCACCCACCACCGAACTTGTATCGTGAATGGCTATTGCCGCCCACAATCCAAACTGCTTGTCGCTCATTCCAAGCGCGTGACCAATAGAGGGAAATATAAACAGAGCAACAGCATTAAGGATAAATACCGTTCCAAGCGCCACCGAGATTTCGCTATCTTTAGCCTTTAACACCGGTGCTACTGCTGCAATGGCACTTCCGCCGCATATAGCAGTACCCGAACTTATCATATAAGAGGTATTGCTATCGACACCTAAAAGTTTACGGCCTATAAGCCAACCTATGGCAAGAGTACCAAACACCGAGACAATGGTAAATATCATACCCTCACTACCCGATGCCAACGACGCTTGCAGGTTCATTCCGAATCCCAATCCCACTATTGAATATTGCAGAAGCATCTTCGACATTTTCTTATTGAACGCAGGAAAAGGCTGTCCGCACAAGAGAGCGAACAAAAGTCCCAGAAACAGCACAAACGGAGGGGTGAGCCAAGCACCTACACCCTCGAAACCGGGTACAAGAGAGATAAAAAGACCGATGGCGATGATGGCAATATTTGCCACATAAAGCCATTTGGAATAGAGAACCAACATATATACTATTACTTTTTCTTCTTATTGGGATTAGCAGGAAACCATCCTTTCTCTACTCTCTTTTTTTGCTCAAAGACCTCACCGATACTCCAAAATGAGGAGAAGGCAACCACTCCAAACAGCACAGAGAGCATAAGATTCTCGACCAACAGCGATGCAACAATGGCTATAATACCACCGAACAGGAAAAGCCACCAGCTCTTTACGCCAATATAATATTCGGCTTTAATAACCAACGGGTGAAAAAGGCCTATCACAAGAAACGTCGCAACACCTATAATTATTCCTTGAAAATTAAGTTCCATAAAATTAATCAGCGATTAGAAATTATATGCAAAATTAGTGAGTCGTA
>JAGCKB010000212.1 GCA_017647725.1 Bacteroidaceae bacterium | reverse complement strand
GTCGAGTAGGTGAGTCGTGCTTGCAGACGGTCGGTAGGCTTAAAAAGAAGATTTACGCGAGGACTAACAATGGGATTGTCTATGAGATTATGGTTGTCCAATCGTGCTCCAACCAACAGAGTAAAGTGTTTCATTTCCCAATCGTTCTGCAAGAAGAATCCTGCAATATTAATCTCCTGCTTCATATCGCGGTTGTATCCTGTCATAATATCGTGCAGACGATTCTGCTGATACTCGGCACCGGCAATGAAGGTGGCAGGAGCAAAGAGCAGATTATTCATCTTCATATTATATGTGGCACCCGCTACCCAAGTGAGGTCGTCGGTCTTTCCGTAGGCATTGGGGTCGCGCTGCGCACCATAGTAGCTGTCGCGGTCAATGTGCTGCACCGAACCGTAGAACGATAGCTTATTGCGAAAATCGTTCCAGGTATAGTCGTACGATACTCCTCCGCTGTTTATTATATGCTTTGTCTGCTCGGTGATGTCGGCCTCGTGAGGCTGATAGTCGAATCGGTTTCCACCTCGTCGCAGCTCGTTGGTTGTATGATACTCTACATTCAGACGGCTTGTTGTCGTGGGACGATAGTATGTGCGCAGTCCGAAGGTGTTTATATTGGTCTTTCCTATCTCCGAGAAGCCATCGCCGTCGTGGTCATAGGGGTTACGGTTGCGGTAGCTCTGATAGACAGCGATACCATACGAGTTATCTCGTGCTACCAATGAGGCATTTGCCCCAAGATACTGTTCCCAACTTTTTCCGCCGTAACCATTGAAATTACTCGATATCTGAAATGAATTATTTACAGGGTCTTTTGTTATGATATTGATTGTTCCGCCTACGGCATTTGCTCCAAACAGCGCCGAGCCACCGCCACGCACCACCTCGACGCGTTCGATCATATTCACAGGAATCTGCTCAAGACCGTAGACACCGCTCAAGGCGCTAACAATAGGTCGGCTGTTGATGAGCACCTGAGAGTAGGGGCCCTCAAGGCCGTTTATTCGCACCTGTGGGAAGCCACAGTTCTGACAGTTGTTCTCGACGCGCAACCCCGGAACATAGTTAAGACTCTTTGCCAGGTCGGTCGAGTTTACCTGCTCAAAAAGTATTGGGTTGATGACATTTACAACAACAGGGGCATCTTGACGGCGCACCTCGTTGCGGTTGGCCGAAACCACCACCTCGTTTATGAGCATCGACTCGGGTTTCAGTTTAAAGTGCACCACAGCGGTAAACTCCTTGCTGACGGTAATTTCCTTTGTCATTGTGGTATATCCCATTGCCGAAACGCGAAGTGTATACTTTCCGGCACGCAGTTTACGAAACTCGAATTGCCCCTGCTCGTTACTGCTTGTACCCTCTCCTGTCTCCAGTATAAGTACATTAGCGTATGGGATGTTCTCTTCGGTCCCATCCTCGATGACGTGTCCCGAAATCATATTCCCCTCTTTAATGCCGCTGTTTACAGCAGCCTGTAACCCCGATAGAAGAACCATTATCAGGGTGAATAATAGTACCGATTTTTTCATTTATACAGTTTTTGTATTCCGGCTGCAAATTTCGGAAAAAAACAAACTGTTGTAAATAGTGTTTTTTTGTTAATTTTACGAATATACCTAATTATATGTAGTTACTTTTTGGTATACAAACACTCTATTTTCTACCTTTTTCTACCTAAATATAGGTATTACTGAGCAAAAAAGAAGCAGATTGACTATGCCAATCTGCTCTGTTATATTTTTATATCTTTTTCTTGAGCCAACTGTAGAACTTTTCTTGCACACCGGCATTGGCTTTTGCAATCTCATTCGAGTACTCGATATTTGCATCTTTTAGTTTTACAAATTCGGGTTGCTCGTAAATAGCAATAAGCATATTCAACTCTTCTTCGCTCACCTTACCCTCCATTGTCATACACATCATAATAGGTGTTGCTTTGCTTATGTAGGAGAAGAATGCCTCGGTGAGCATACTGCTCTCGGGAGCGCCTATGTTCATCACCTCGTTCATTGCATTGAAGCTGTTCTCAATAATCTCCTTACGTCCCGAAACATTGTAGAATTTCTCCATTGCAGGAAGATAGCTCTTCTGTAACTCCTCGGAAAGAACAGGTATCACAGGTTCCTCTCCATTCATAATTGCTGCAACGGTGTAACCAGTCTGTTCGTCGATGAGTGCGCGAAATTCATTCTGCATTATATCAGCTATCTTTTTTATTGCAGCCAATGCCTTCTTGTCTGCAATATCGCTATTAACCTTTTTCATTTCAACAACCGACATTCGGCTACTGAAATGTGGCAACGCCATATCGGCAAGGTCGCTGTATAACATCTCGGTGCAGTACTGATAGGCCATTTTTTGTGCAATAGACTCCCTGGCTGTTGCTACAGTATAAGGACAGTGAGCCATTGTATCCATATATTCAAGAATAAGAGCTTTGAAGTGTGCTTGACTGAAATTATCCGAGAGACGACTCCACTCCGATTGGTAGTACTTTGTCAACTCGTTTTTTACTCCGGTGTTCTTCGAGCACGAGACGAAACTAATTGCAAGGTATATCACAAACAGTGTGACAGATACCATAATTGTTAAGGACTTTTTCATAGCTCTAAATATTTATAGGTTATATAATAATCCTCTTCACGAAGCCAACAGTCGAGCTGATTATTGGTCTCTGTCTGCAAAAATAGCTATTTGATTGAAACAGCAAAGAAAAACGAAAAAAAGTTCTCTATCGAGCAGAAAAAAATATTTTACAATAAGTGGCAGTCTAAACTTTCAAAAGATAAAAGTCCTATAGAAGCGGTATAAATTTAAACCGTTCAAAGAAACGGTTCTACACTAAATCATTGCTACTACCCCACTGATAAAAAGCAATATATATACAACCTTTTTTAGAATCTCGCTACTTATTATCCCAAACAGGCGTGTGCCTATAGTTGTGCCGATAAGCGCTCCCAGCAGTCCTACAACCCACCAAAGAAGAGTATTCTCGCCAAAAAATCCGACCTTGGCACGAAATCCTGTATAGAAAATATTCAGCATAAATGAGAAAGCCTGCAGCGTAGCAATATAAGCAAGCTTACCGTTGATATTGCTTATGCAGTAGAGCACAATGGGTGGACCGGGCATAGCAAACATTCCACCCATCACACCGCTAAGAGTGCCAAGCACCCCTTTTGTCCACCAATTACGAGGCAATCGCCTATCCTTCTTCTCGAAAAACAGGAAATAGATTGCAATAAGAACGAACATTGCGCCAAAACACCTTTTAAGAGCCACACTGCTGAGAGATGCCATATACTCTATTGCAATGTACGATGCAATGATATTCACCACAAGCAGCGGAAGCATAATACCCCACTGTATATAGCGAAAGTTACGTATTGCTATAATCAGAGCGGTGCTGCCTGCCAAAAGACCCGACAGAGTGGTAGCCTCGCCGTATGATGGAATAAAATAGGGGAAGAACATCATCACGAAAATACCAAAGCCGAAGCCACTAACCCTTTGTATAAGGCTGGCTCCTATGGCAAGCAGAAATATAAAAATCAGTGTCGTCATTTCCCCGCAAAGGTAGTAACAAACGAGCGAAAGTTCAATAAGCGAGTGGGTGAAAATCAATTTTCACACGCAACGTGGGAAGCTGAACTTCGTAAAACCAATATTTTAGAGTTTGCTCTAAAATATTTTACAGCGAGTACAATAGACCTTATCTAAAGGTAGTAACAAACGAGCAGGACGAACACTTATAAGAATACTCTATACCAGCTAAATACCCAAGTGCATATGCCGCATGAGGACTTTTATGTCTAATAGTTCCTGCTTGACTTTCGGGCAATGGAACCAAATCTAAATCCAATTTTTCTTTTCGATTCAATCCATCTACATATCCTTTCTCATAAGCACAACCTGCACCGCTATGGCGTCATGCTCCGCCTTAATCTTCCGGTAAGTTCTCAAATCGGATATTTTACGGTGCTTTTAATTACAAATTTTAACTATTTATTAAAAATTGAACATAAATAAAATTGTTGCAAATTTAGCTATAAAACACATTTCTGCAAATCTATTAAATCATTTTAAAAACTAAGATACAACGAGGTCTCAATATGTTAGAATGGCAAGTCCCCATATATTATATCTGAATCTTCTTTTACCATTGAAGGATACAAAGAATCCATAAATTGAATATCTTTGATTTTCGAACGATACTTATGATATGTTTGTAGATTTTCTAATTCTTTACGTCTATTTTTACTTATTTCTATAAATAGTTCTTCTTGGTCAATACCTAAATAACGTCGTCCGAGCAGATTAGCAGCTATGCCTGTAGTCGAACTTCCGCAAAAAGGATCAAGTACCCATTCTCCTTGTTGTGTGGACGCCATTATAATTCTTGTCAATAATGCTAATGGCTTTTGAGTGGGATGTTTCCCACAAGATTTTTCCCAAGGAGCAATAGCAGGCAAATGCCAGACATCTGACATTTGTTTGTTGCTATTTATGTGCTTCATTAATTCATAATTAAAATAGTGCGCTTTCTTTTCACTCTTGCGTGCCCAAATGATGAATTCAGTGCTATAGGTAAAATAGCGACATGAAATATTAGGTGGAGGATTGGTTTTTGCCCACGTCACTACATTCAATATTTTATAACCCAAATCAGTTAGACAATTGGCAACTGAAAAAATATTATGATAAGTTCCAGAAATCCAAATGGTACCATTGTCCTTGAGCTTGTCACGACAAAGGCTGAGCCATTCCATATTAAACTCCATCATTTCTTGTTGACTCTTACCCTTATCCCATTCACCTTTATTTACACTCACAATCTTTCCCGATTGAACACTTATTCCCCCATTTGAAAGAAAATAAGGTGGATCGGCAAAGATGCAAGTGAATTTGAAGTCAAATTCACTTAGCAATTGAAAACAATCACCATGAATGAGTGTAAAATCACGATTAGGGGATTTATAGTACGGTTTAATCATTTGTCAAATATCTTCAATATGATTTCCTCTAACATACCATGTTTCAACATATAGAAATTTAATAAGTATTTCAAATGTCTAAAACCTTTTTCTAATTGATTTGTTGCAGTTTCCCAACATCTTCCATCCGTAACTAGAGCAAAATCAATACCATT
>JAGCKB010000211.1 GCA_017647725.1 Bacteroidaceae bacterium | reverse complement strand
TGTTTATTTATTTTTAAAGGGCGCATAGCGGGCTATGTAACCGCAAAAAAGAAAGAAACAGGCATTATTGAACATAAAAAACGGCGAAACTATCAGCTTCTGTAAGAAAATATTTTTTAGAAATTTAAACAGCTTCTAAAGCAAGATGAAAAAGCATACTCAAAAACTGTGTGTCAAAGGCACACAGTTTTTTTACCGCCTCTTATTAAGTGATAAAGTTTGTAGTTTTAAAAAATAAGTATAAATTTGCAGTAGATGATTATTTGGGAATAATATGCCCAATATATAGAAGCTGATTAAAAACCTATTAACTATGTCTAAGCCGCATATAACACTTGAGGAGGTAAAAGAAGATCTCAGGTACCTTCGATTGTTGGCACGCGAATTCCCTACCGTATCGAGTGTGACAACCGAAATTATAAACCTTGAGGCGATACTCCATCTACCCAAACCCACCGAGCATTTTTTGGCCGATATTCACGGCGAGCACGAAGCATTTGAGCACGTGCTTCGTAACGCATCGGGAAACATCAAGCGCAAAGTAAACGAACTTTTCGGTGAAACTATAAGCGAGGAAGAGCGTAAAGACCTGTGCACACTCATATACTACCCCGAAGGTAAACTGAAACTGATTAACCAGTCGAATATCGACCTTAATGAGTTCTACCGCGAATCACTTAGCAAACTCATAAAATTGTGCCGTGATATTTCATCGAAATACACACGTTCAAAGGTACGCAAAAGCCTCCCCGAGGAGTATGCCTACATAATCGAGGAGCTTCTGCACGAGAGCAACGACATAGAGAACAAACAGGCCTATCTGAGTGTCATTGTAGAGACAATCATAGGCACAGGACGCTCCGAGCACTTTATAACAGCACTCTGCTATCTTATACAGCGACTCACCATTGACCGTCTGCACATCCTTGGCGATATTTTCGACCGAGGTCCGGGCGCACATCACATAATGGATACACTATGCGAATATCACCACGTAGATATCACCTGGGGTAACCACGATGTATTGTGGATGGGAGCAGCCGCCGGAAATACCTGCTGCATAGCAAGCGTGCTGCGTCTGTCGCTTCGCGATGCAAACACAACCACCCTTGAGGATGGTTACTCGATAAATATGGTCCCCCTTGCTACATTTGCAATGGAACAATACGCCGACGACCCCTGTGAGATATATCAGCCGCGAGTCGACAAGGAGCGCACCAATTTCAGCGACAAGGATATTCGTCTAATAGCGCAGATGCACAAGGCTGTATCGGTCATTGAGTTCAAACTATCGGGACAGATAGCAATGAAACACCTCGAGTGGGGAATGAACGACCGTTGCCTTATGGAATTTATCGACAAAGAGCGAGGCATCATCACAATAAACGGTAATGAGTACGAGATGCTGGATAAACTTTGGCCCACACTCGACCCCGAGAACCCGTATGCCCTTACCCCCGAAGAGAATGACCTTATGGAGCGTCTGCGCCACTCCTTTATGCGTAGTGAGCGACTGCAGAGCCACGTAAACTGCCTGCTTATGCGCGGAGGAATGTACACGATATACAACTCGAACCTAATGTTCCACGCAGCTGTTCCCATTAACGAGGATGGCTCGATGCGCGAAGTTGTCTTTGACGGAGTAACAGTAAAAGGCAAAGAATTGCTCAAGAAGGTAGAACGTATGGCACGTACAGCTTTCGACAACGACCTTGACCCCGAGGCGCGCGAGCAGGCAGCCGACTTCTTCTGGTATCTCTGGTGCGGTCCCGAGTCGCCCCTCTTTGGAAAAGCCAAGATGGCAACATTCGAGCGCTATCTTCTCACCGACAAAGAGGTGCAAAAAGAGCCTAAGGGATGGTACTACATTCTGCGCGACAACGAGCAGGTGTGCGACAGAATCCTTGATGAGTTTGGCGTTACCGGCGAGCATCGTCACATTATCAACGGACACGTACCGGTGCGTGTAGGCAAAGGCGAGACACCCATAAGAGCCAACGGCCGACTGATGGTCATAGACGGCGGATTCTCAAAGGTATATCACAACCGCACAGGAATAGCAGGATACACCCTCGTATACCACAGCCGAGGATTTGAGCTTATACAGCATGCACCCTTTACCTCGACCGAGGATGCGATAAAAGAGGGTACCGACATTCACTCTACCACACAGATTGTAGAGATGATGGGACAGCGCAAGAAGGTGCGTGACACCGACATAGGACGCGGTATAAAGATAAAGATAGCCGACCTTGAACGTCTGCTCACAGCCTACCGAAAAGGAATAATAAAAGAGAGACCATAAAAAGAACTATAATATAAAAAAAACGAACCTATATATGAAAGCAATAGTAAGTATTATAATGGGAAGTACATCCGACCTTCCTGTAATGAAGAAAGCAACCGATTTTCTTAATGAGATGCAAGTACCGTTCGAGGTTAACGCCCTCTCGGCACACCGCACTCCCGAAGCTGTGGAGCAGTTTGCAAAGGGAGCCAAAGAGCGCGGCGTAAAGGTAATAATAGCTGCCGCAGGAATGGCAGCTCACCTGCCCGGAGTAATTGCGGCAAGCACTACCCTTCCCGTCATTGGCGTACCCATCAACAGTACATTGGATGGAATGGATGCACTCCTTGCCATTGTGCAGATGCCCCCCGGAATACCCGTTGCCACAGTAGGTGTAAACGCATCGCTCAATGCCGCAATCTTGGCTGTAGAGATGCTTTCGCTCGCCGACAGCAATCTTGCCGAGCGTCTGGCCGCATACAAAGATAATCTGAAGAAGAAAATCGAAAAGGCAAACGAGGAGCTTAAAGAGCTGAAATATGAGTACAAAACAAACTAATACAGACCTATTCAACTACCATCGTCGCAACACCGTAGAGGTTAACGTCGGTGGTGTGAAAATTGGTTGCAACAACCCAGTGCGCGTACAGTCGATGACAAATACATCAACGATGGACACCGAGGGCAGCGTCGCACAGGTAAAGCGCATTGTGGCAAAGGGCGGCGAGATAGTACGCCTTACCACACAAGGCAGTCGTGAGGCTACTAATCTTGGAGCAATAAAAAATCTTTTGGAAAAAGAAAACTGCACAGTTCCCTTGGTAGCCGATGTTCACTTCAATGCCTCAGTTGCCGATGTCGCTGCGCAATACGCCGACAAGGTACGCGTAAACCCCGGCAACTACGTCGACACAGCACGCACATTCAAACACATCGACTACTCCGACGAGGAGTATGCCAAGGAGTTGGTGCGCCTGCGCAAGCGTTTCGTTTCGTTCCTCGATCTGTGCAAGAGAGAGGGCAAAGCCATACGTGTAGGCGTAAATCACGGCTCACTATCGGATAGAATAATGAGTCGCTACGGCGACACCCCTTCGGGTGTGGTAGAGTCGTGTATGGAATTCCTGCGCATCTGTCGCGACGAGAATTTCGATAATGTTGTTGTATCTATAAAGACCAGCAACACTGCAATGATGGTAACAACAGTGCGCCGCCTCGTAGCAGTAATGGCCGAGGAGGGGATTTCCTATCCGCTCCACTTAGGTGTCACCGAGGCCGGCGATGCCGAAGATGGTCGAATAAAGAGCGCAGTAGGCATTGGTGCACTGCTCGCCGACGGAATAGGCGACACTGTGCGCGTATCACTTGCCGAGGCGCCCGAGAATGAGATTCCCGTTGCAAAAGAGCTTGTAGAATATATCTCGGCACGTGCAGGACACACACCGATTGCAGCCTTTGCCGACAAGAATTTCAACTACATAGAGCCTCAACGTCGTAAGACCAACAAAGTTGGATGTATAGGCAGCGACCAAGTACCCGTTGTTGTCAGCGGATACTGCACCAAAGACCAAAACATTGCTCCCGACTTTTTGGTGTGCAACGGTACTATAACCGATAATAGCGGTGCCGATTTTATTACATTGCAATACAACGATATCACTCCCGAGGTAATTGAAAAGCTGAAAAGCAGTGAGAACTGCGTTATAATCGCCGAGAGCAACCACATCAACCCCGTTGCCGAGCTTCGCGCCATAGTGCACAAATTAATGAGCGAAGGAGTGGAAACACCGGTAATAATTCGTCGCACCTACCACGAAAGTTCGGTAGAGAGCCTGCGCATAAAAGCAGCAGCCGACCTTGGAGTGATGTTCATCGACGGCCTCGCTGATGGAATATGGATTGAGAATGAAGGAATATCGGACGAGCAGATTAATGCCATTGCATTCGGTATACTACAGGCTACACGCACACGTATCAGCAAAACCGAATATATTGCCTGCCCCGGCTGCGGTCGCACCATGTACGACCTACAGGGAACATTGGCACGTATAAAGGCTGCAACAGGTCATCTCAAAGGACTTAAAATAGGAGTGATGGGATGCATTGTAAACGGCCCCGGTGAGATGGCCGATGCCGACTATGGCTACGTTGGTGCTGCTCGAGGCAAGGTAAGCCTTTACCGCAAGCAGGTATGCGTCGAGAAGAACATTCCCGAGGAGGAGGCGATAGAGCATCTGCTCAAGTTAATAGAGAGCGACCGCACTAAAGAGTAAAATCCTATAAATCATAGAAATTATTGGTGCTCTTGTCTAAGTCGCACCAATAATTTTTTATACATATTATATATGTAAAAAACGAAAAAATTCCTACCTTCGCGAACTCAGAAATTTCTAAATGCAAACTAAACAATTATGAACGACAGTATAGGCGATATATTTAAATGGATTGCAAGACACAAATACCTTGCAGTTACATTGGCATTCCTTGCCATCATAGTGCTTTTCGACGAGAATAACCTGCTGAAACATATACAGAACCAACGCGAGATAGCCTCGTTGAAATCGGAGATAGAGGAGTTAAACGAACAGCACGATGCTCTTGAGATAAAGCTCGAAGTTCTGGACCGCGATGTAGAGGTTATGGAAAAGGTTGCTCGTGAGAAGTATGATATGCAGCTCGATAACGAGGAGGTATTTATTGTAGAGGATTAACAAAAAGAGTGCATATCATTATGAAACTTAAAAATCTTCTATTCCAAATAGGCGGCATTGCACTTATAGTGGGTGCATTGGCAAAATTCTTTCTACCTGTTTATGGAGCCTACATATATACAGTGGGAGCAGTGCTGTTTGCAGTGATGCAGTTTATATGCCGTCCGCGTGGTGGCAATGCGACGCTGCGCCGTCTCGTATTCCAACAGCAGCTTGGTGGAATATGTATTATTGCAGCCGCAGTACTTATGTTCACACACGTACGCAACGAATGGATTGTAGCAATGTTCCTTGGTGCTGTATTCGAGTTATATACGGCATTCCGTATTCCACAGGAACTTGAAAAATAACATATCATAAAAAAGGAACAGAGCCCGCGGGCTCTGTTCCTTTTTTATGATATGTCAAATAGTATTACTCTACAATGGTAAGCTCATCGATAATGCGTTTACAGCCACCGAATTTATCTATTACAAAAAGTACGTAACGGATATCAACGTTGATACAGCGCTGCAGGTTATCATCGAATGTAATGTCACCGCTAAGCGACTCCCAGTTACCATCAAATGCCAAGCCGATGAGTTCGCCACGAGAGTTAAGCACACCGCTACCACTGTTACCACCGGTAATATCATTGGTTGTGAGGAAGGCAACGGGTAACTCACCATTAGGCAGTGCATATCGACCATACTCCTTGGCATTGTAAAGCTCTTTCAGACGGGCTGGAACAATGAACTCGCTATTCTCGGGATTCTCTTTCTCCATTACACCCTTAAGAGTTGTATAGTGATTATATGTAACACCATCACGAGGCTGATAGGGCTTTACGGTTCCGAATGTGAGACGCATTGTAAAGTTTGCATCGGGAGCAACGGGTTTTCCTGCCGCCATCTCCAAGAGTCCCTTTAGGTAGGTCTTGTGCAACGGGTTGATTGTAGCCGTATAAACCGCATTACCCTCCACAAGTTTCATATATATGTCGAAAATTGCGTTGCGCAACTGATAAGCGGGGTCTTTCTCCAGTTTCTTAAGCTCGGGCTTTTTGATGAATTTGTCGAAATTCTTCTTATTGCTCAGGATTGAGTTGTCATAGACATAGTCGATATATTTTTCCCAGTTGCCTTTGTACTTCTTGTCAATCTGATTCAGAAAATCGCCGCGCTCCTCGGGTTTTGTCAGTGAGATGTAGAGAGGGAGGGTCGACTTTGCTATTCGACGGTCGATTTCGTGATTGTAATCGCGGTCGTAGAGCCACTCATATATTCCGCTTAGATGTTCGGGGGTGCTCAGATGCTCTTTATTGCCGCTCGAAAAGTTACGATAGATAAACTCGGTGTTCATTATCAACTCGCTTGTGAGTGTCATAAGGTACAGCATACGAGCATTCTCCTCGACAGTGGCATTAATCTTATCCACCACCTGAGCATAATCGTTGTTGCCCACTCTTTGTGCAAACTCCTTGAATAGCACCTCGCCTGCCAATTTCTTCTCGACAACCTTATTATCGACAATGGCCTTGTTCATTCCTATTGAGTTTTTCCAATAGTTGCTTATGCTGGCAAGTTTGTTTGCATACTGTATGGTGGCCTCCTCACTCTTTGCCATCTCCTCGCGAATAACCTTAAGAGCGGCATCGCGCATTGCGATACGGGGGTCGTTGCTGTTATACATACGGCTCTTCACCTCGCCGCCGGTGAGGAAACGCGATGTGCTGCCGGGGAATCCCATTATCATTGCATAGTCGCCAACCTCTTGTCCTGCGAGTGAAATCGATAGGTGTTTGGGGGTACTAAGAGGTTTATTGTTCTTGCTGTATGCAGCGGGATTTCCATTCTCGTCGCCATAGACACGGAACACCGAGAAGTCACCTGTGTGACGGGGCCACATCCAGTTGTCGGTCTCGCCACCGAACTTTCCGATTGACGAGGGAGGAGTGGCTACAAGACGTACGTCGGTATAACGCTTGTAATATACAAGATAGTACTTGTTACCCTCGAAATAGGGTTTAAGTTCAGCATACATATAATCCTTGCCCTCAATCTTATCGGCTGCAAACAGTTCCTGAGCTACTCTTCGTAGTTTTGATGAAGAGAAACTCTCTTGCTCGGTCATACGTCCATCGGCAATGCGAGCATTGATTTCATCGGTAACATCGGTAATCTTGGATACAAAGGTAAAGCTAAGTTCCTCGCAGGGGAGTTCCTCGGCGTAGCTTTTAGACCAGAATCCATCTTTCAGATAGTTATGATCAACTGTACTCAACTGCTGGATATATTTGTATCCACAGTGGTGGTTAGTAAAGATAAGACCATTGGGCGATACAATCTCACCTGTACATCCGCCACCGAAAATACCGATAGCATCCTTCAGTGATGGTGCACCGGGCGAGTAAATTTCATCGGCCGAAATTTCAAGGCCAAGTTCACGCATTCGATCTTCGAGGTTCTGACTGCGCATCAGCTGCAACAGCCACATACCCTCGTCGGCTGACACCTGAGAGGGAAGTATCAACAGGGCAGCAACTAATGATAAGAAAAACTTTTTCATAGGTTATTTTTTTTATTATGTAAAATTAGATTTATCCTTCTCCAAATAGCACAAGCAGGAGGCGATTGAATCCCTACCTTTTGCTAACTTCTGCGAAGATACATTAAAAAGATGGTGCAACAGTAATATGAGAAACAAAATTATTCGGCAGAACTGTAAATATCACTATTTAGCACTCATAAAAGTGTTTTAAAATGTTATAACTTCATAATTTGCGCCTAAATATGGCATTGCAATTTGGAAAATATTAAATTTGATTATTATATTAGCGCACCGAAACACAACAGATATGCACAGACTACTGAAATATATTCTTTTAGCGGCATTTATGCCTATGCTATTCTCTTGTTCCGAAAGATATTGTATAAAGGGAACAACCGACGGTTTCTACAATGGCGAGCAGGCATATATAAAGGTCGACAGTGGTGGAACGTGGTACACTATCGACTCGTGCGATATTCTTCACGGTTGTTTCGAAATGAGCGGCGAGGTGGAGTCGCCTTTCCTCACCTCCCTTTTCATTGGCGAGGAGGCTATTATGCCTGTTATAATAGAGTGTGGAGACATTTCAGTAGATCTATCGATGCGCGATGCCAACATAAGCGGAACCAATCTGAACAATCAGCTGGCACGTTTCATCGAGAACAAAGAGGAGTATGAACGCCTTATTATGGATATTGAGCGACACGAAACCTCTTTAATCCTCGATGGCAAAACAGCAGAGAGTGCAGCTGCAGCAGTGCGCGACTCACTTACAGCTGTTGGTGACTCGCTGAATAAATTCATCGAGAAGAGCATACGCAAACACTACAACAATGTTCTTGGTCCCTGCCTCTTCCAATTGTTATGCAGCGCAATGCCCTACCCCTTTATAACCCAACAAGTAGAGAGAATACTCGCCGATGCGCCACAGAGTTTCAAAGACAATCATTTTGTCAAACGCTTTATAGATGCCGCAACCGAGAACAAGCGTCGTATGAGCAACTAATCTTGGCAACAACACTATTGGCAACTATTGACCAAGAAAAAAATAGAGAATTATTTTAATCTTCTCGTGCCAAGCATTATCTTTGCGGTAAAGCAATAAGATATATGGAGAACTATATAGTTTCGGCACGAAAATACCGTCCCGACACATTTGAATCAGTGGTAGCACAAAAGTCGCTTACCACCACCCTAAAGAATGCCATACAGAGTGGCAAGCTTGCCCACGCCTTCCTTTTCTGCGGACCACGCGGAGTGGGTAAGACCACCTGCGCACGAATATTCGCAAAAACAATAAACTGTCAGAACCCGACACCCGATGGCGAACCCTGTAACAGTTGTGAGTCGTGTCAATCGTTCAACCAGCAGCGTTCGTTCTCTATTTACGAGCTCGATGCAGCAAGCAATAACTCGGTCGACGACATACGTTCACTAAACGAACAGGTGAGAATACCGCCACAAACGGGACGTTACAAAGTATATATCATCGACGAGGTTCACATGCTCTCGCAAGCAGCATTCAATGCCTTCCTAAAAACCCTTGAGGAGCCACCCGCACACGCAATATTCATCCTTGCAACCACCGAGAAGCACAAGATTCTGCCAACCATACTATCGCGCTGTCAGATATACGACTTCAGCCGCATAGAGGTTGCCGATATAATAGGACATCTGCAAAATATCGCAAAGAACGAAGGAATTAACTGCGAACACGAGGCGCTGCGCATCATCGCACAGAAGTCAGACGGTTGTATGCGCGACGCGCTGTCGCTATTCGACCAGATGGTAAGTTTCACACAGAGCGACCTCACATACAGCAAGGTAAGAGAGAGTCTTAATGTACTCGATTACGAATACTATTTCCGTCTGACACAGAATATGCTTTTGGGCGAAACGGCACAGGCACTGCTACTATTTAACAATGTTCTGTCACGCGGATTCGAGGGTAACATTTTCATCGAAGGAGCTGCATCGCACTTCCGAGACCTGTTGGTAGCATCAGATGCAGCCACAATGCCCCTATTCGAGGGTAGCGAAGTACTTGGCCGCCGTTATGCCGAGCAAGCCGGGAAATGCAAGCCCCGTATGCTTATATCGGCACTGAAATTGTGTAACGACTGCAGTATGAACTACCGCACAAGCCGCAACAAACGTCTGCTTGTCGAGTTGACAATAATACAACTAACACAGCTGATAAGCGACGAAGCTGATGAGAGCAGTGGGCGTAAGCCCAAGCAGTTAAAACCCATATTCAACACTCAGCAACAGCAGCAGGTAGTACAGCAACAGCAGCAGGTAGTACAGCAACAGCAGCAGGCAGCGCAGCAACAACAGCAGGCAGCGCAGCAACAGCAGCAGGTAGCACAGCAACAACAGCAGGTAGTACAGCAACAGCAGCAGGCTGTACAGCAACAGCAGCAGGCTGTACAGCAACAGCAGCAGGCAGCGCAGCAACAACAGCAGGCAGCGCAGCAACAGATTCAAGGTCGCCCTGAGCACCTTCGTCAATCGCCTACGGGAATGACATTAGGACGAATGTTCAGTTCTACGATGGCACAAAAACC
>JAGCKB010000210.1 GCA_017647725.1 Bacteroidaceae bacterium | reverse complement strand
GCCTTTGCTATTGCCTCGCGCAGTTCTTGCGACACAAGCGTATAAGCCTCCCTACGCTCCTCGGGTGTAACTTCGATTGCCGAAAGTTCTACCTTATCTATCAGTTTTGATAGCGAGCGTATGGCACTGTCGCCGTCACATTCTACCTGAGCAATAATCTCTCTTACACGCTCGGCAACTTGTGCGTCGTCGGCAAGAGTTCGACGGCACAACTGTTGCCATTCGGCTCTTACGGGTTCTATATATTTTTTTATCATACAATCTATATATTATAAAACTATTTTCTCAAGTGCAAGGACAAGAATACCCTCGGCACCAATTGCCTTTAATCTCTCTATAATATCCCAAAGTTCCTTTTCGTCGACAACAGTCTGTAACGAACACCATCCACTCTGTGCAAGAGGAATAACTGTTGGACTGCGCATTGCCGGCAGAATTTTCACTGCTTCGTCCAATGCCGATGAAGGGAGGTTAAGCACAAGATATTTTTTTCCGTATCCCTTCTGTACCGAATCGAAACGCGACATAAGTTGTCGTACTATGTTCATTTTCTCTTCGCACAGCTGCGGAGTACCTATGAGCACAGCCTCGGAGTGCAGTACCTGCTCAACCTCGACAAGACCGTTGCTTATGAGCGTACCACCCGAGGAGACAATATCGAATATAGCATCGGCAAGGCCTGCTGCAGGAGCAATCTCCACCGACCCTGTTATAGTGTGTATCTTCGCAGTTATTCCCTTTTCGTCAAAGAAGCGCTGTAGCACATTGGGATATGATGTTGCAATGCGCTTTCCGTTGAAATAATCCAGTCCGTTATACTGCACGTTCTTTGGCACTGCAAGAGATATGCGGCAACCACCAAACCCAAGATATTGTAGAATATCTACCTCGTATCCACGCTCGGCAACCTCGTTATAGCCAACGATTCCAAGATCAGCTGCACCCATAGCCACCGTTTGCGGAATATCATCGTCACGCAGAAAGAGAATCTCTACCGGGAAATTCGCAGCGCGCATAAGAAACTTACGCTTCTCCTCCTTTATTATTACTCCGGCCTCGCGCAAGAGCTCTACGCTCTGTTCATTTAGTCGACCTTTGGTCTGTATTGCAATTCTAAGCATTCTATTCAATATTAAATAAAAAAACGGAAACCACTCCAAAAGGGTCGGCTTCCGTCTATAAATCACTTTGTACATATACACCGCGTCAACCCTTCATAAGCAATGAAAGATGATGATGAATGTTATGTAACTGTATAAATCTCATACTCTGTTTTATAAAGCAATTTGCAACGCAAGAGTTCATCCGACCCTCACGTTGCAAATATATTCTATTTTTCATAAAACAAGCAAATTTTAAAGACATTTTTTACCAAAATATCAAAATTGGCCTACTTTTTGAAAGCTACACAATCTATTTTATAGATTTTATCTTCTTAAGCTCGCTATATAGACGCTGTACAGGCAATCCCATAACATTAAAATAGGAACCCTCTATATTCTCCATTCCAATGTAACCAATCCACTCTTGCGCACCATAGGCCCCTGCTTTATCCATTGGTTTATACTTTTGAATATAGTAGTCGACCTCGTCGTCGTTGAGCACCGCAAAACTAACATTCGACTGTGCTACAAAACTGCGTTGCTCATTTTTTGTTGTTATTGTAACTCCTGTAAACACAGCGTGGGTCTTGCCCGACATATTATGCAGCATACGTCGTGCATCGGCCTCGTCTACAGGCTTGCCCAACGCTTTTCCATCGAGCCACACAATTGTATCGGCTGTAATGACAAGTTCGTCATCGGCCATAGAGGGGAGATAAGCATCGGCCTTTTTCTTTGATATATAAAGAGGAATCTCGCCACCGGCAAGAGTCTCGGGGAAAGACTCATCTACATCAGGAAGGCTCTTTACAAGAAAAACAAGGTCGAGTCCTGCCAATAGTTCTCTTCTGCGGGGAGATGCCGACGCAAGAATAATCTTATAATCTTTAATATTATCGAGCATAAATTAGAAGCTGTTTAAGAAGCTGTTTAAATTTCTAAAAAAAATATTCATATAGAAGCAGACTGTTTCGCGATATAAATTTAAACAGTTTCTTACCAGCCAAAAGCGTTTGCCTCATCCATCCATTTTCCTTGAGCCGCCATAATCTGCTCAATCACATCGCGTCCGCAACCATCACCGCCATTTATAGGAGAGATATATTTCGACAACTCCTTAATTTCGTGTGCCGCATCGGCAGGG
>JAGCKB010000016.1 GCA_017647725.1 Bacteroidaceae bacterium | reverse complement strand
TCTTGGAATCATCATCACAATGCTTATCGGCATTCCGTTAGGTGTTACCGAATTCAAAGGTGTCGTGTCGGTACCGGAGTCCATAGGACCTATCTGCTGTAAGTTTGAGTTCGACAAGATATTCTCTGTGGATATGCTGGTCGTAGTGTTCACATTCTTCTTTATCGATATGTTCGACACTGTGGGAACCCTTGTGGGAGTGTGTACAAAAGCAAAAATGCTTGATGAAAAGGGAAACATCCACAGAGTAAAGCAGGCCTTTATGGCAGATTCCATAGCTACGACAGTAGGAGCCATACTCGGCACATCCACAACCACCACCTATGTCGAAAGTGCAGCAGGAGTAGCTCAGGGAGGACGTTCCGGATTGACAGCTCTGATCGTAGGAGGCTGCTTTGTTGTTGCATTGTTCTTTTCTCCGCTGTTCCTTTCCATTCCATCTGCAGCGACCGCCCCTGCCCTGATTATCGTAGGATTGCTTATGATGGAACAGGCAAAGAACATCCCTTACGATGACTTCTCCGAATCAATACCTGCCTTCGTATGTATGATTATGATGCCGTTGACCTACTCGATTTCCAACGGAATCCTCATAGGAATGATCACTTACGTACTTATGAATATGATCTGCGGAAAATTCAAGAAATTATCCCCAGCAATATACATACTCGCAGTTCTGTTTATCTTGAAATACATCTTGATCTAAGCAGATAAATCGGGATTACCATCATCCCCGGCTTGACCGGGGATCTCATACCTATAGCCAAACCTTAAGCCACGCCGATTGTGCTCACAGAGCTTATATGGCACATTCGTGTGGCCCAAGGTCAGTTGCAAATGACCTTAGGCCACGCCGATATGCCTTAGAAGTACCTGAAAGCCAACCCAACGTGGCCTAAGGTTTAGCTGAACCGCTCCCGAACTTGCTATTTAGTGATAGTCTCGAAATATTATTCTGCAGTAATAATATAGGTATCTCCTGTTTTAGAACACTTAAGGTTTGTTTTTCCGTTGACGTTTACCTTAATCGCCTTATATGTGTTTTCTTTTCCGATAATACCCGTATTATAAGTTGACGATGCAATGCCGGCCTTTCTAAGGGTAATAGAGCAATACATATCCTCAGTGGTTGTGTAGCTTGACAACCATCCACTTGATGATGTATAAGATGCTGCGGAAGGTTCTGTGTGTCTACACACAATCATATCATACGCACTATCACAAGTTAAAATTGCACCAACTGGTAATTTCACAAAATATGCGGTTGTTCTGTTTAATCGTTTTTCATCATAATAAAACACTACCGGAGTTTTAGTTGTATCTACTGCACTATGGTCGTGCCATATATCCCTGCCACAAAGTTCATCTAAGTTCATAGTAACTCCCGGTACGAATGTTTCAGGCATTTCACCAAATCCGTTTGGCGTGATCTGTCTGTTCTTTCCTGCTCCAAATCGATAAATATTGATAATATCAGTGTCGGTGTGAATATTAACTATATCATAAGCATACTCTGTATATGTACCAACAGTTCTTTGGGGGGCATAACACGCACCCAAACTTGGAATCGCAATACCTGAACCCGTATATTGGACCGGTTGTCCACAGGTTGTTGAGATAAGGTGAAATTTCATATTATCTGCTTTTACTATATTGTCCATATGAGTATGACCGTGATAATATCCTAAAATAGTTCCACCATTATCCACATAATTGTTCATAATTTCCACTAATTCCGGACCATTGGGAATTGGTGTTTGATTTCTATGATTTGCTTCTTGTATATTTGGCGCGTGGGCAAAAAAGGAAACTTTATAGTTTCGGGGAGTGTCGTTTAAGACCGCCGAAACCCATTCAAGAGTAGAATCACTGAAACTGACAAAATTTTCAACACTATTGATAAATATGCATCGTAATTTCTGCATATCAAAATCAACATAGTAATTACACGTGTCGTTATCATCGACTGTTTTTACTAATCCTCGATTAAATCTATTGCAGATTCCACTGACCTTTTCCAAAGGAAAATTATATGCTCCATCAGTTGGAACTGTTAATTCATAATTCCACATTGTTCCGTCTGGTCGTATCCAGGGGTACGCTTCGTGATGTCCTACTGCATACAGAACTGGAATTGAATTGGATTTCAGTTCCTCCATAAAATTGGATAGTCTTTCTATGCTATTGGCATAATGAACTTCTTTTGACGTATTTTGCACATGACCATTTGGCCTATCTTCGTTGATCATATCACCCAGATGCACAATGGCATTTGCATTCAGGCGCTCTCCTAACTTTCTCATTACCTTTCCATACGCATACCTTGCTTCATCCATAGCGTGTGTGTCGGTGCCAATAACTAAAGTTACTGTTTTGCCATCTATGTCATTGATGACTTTATTATATAATGCATCTTCTTCACAATGAAAAGATGTTGCGTAGATATCATCTGTGATATCACCGTATGGAATTGGTATCACAAGGCCGTCAGATAATCTCAGGTATACGAATTGACTGTCCTGAGTCACGGATACTATGCAGCTTGAGGCCACACCATCGAACTTCCTCCAACTGTTCCCATTGTCATATGACACATACCAAACACCGTCTGCTACCCTGAACTGAGGAGTGACATACTTGGCATCAGGATCTGAGACTGTTGCAGAAATCATACTGCCGTTGTCATCGGTCAGCCACTCGTCATCGACAGTCCAGTAGTAGGCTCCGTCAGATGCTTTCTTAATGCCGATGTTCAGAGCTGTGTCTGTTGCACCATCCGCTCCACAATAGATTGTCACAGTGCCTCCCTTGGCAAATGTCAGGCAGTATCCCACCTCGGCTCCACCTTCCACAATCTTCATAACCTCGGTTACATAATCATTCTGTTGGAGGGCTTCAAGGGCAGTTTGGATAGCCTCTATGTTGGAGTTCAGCTTGTGGCACTGCTTCTCCAACTGTTCGATGCGTTGTTCGTGCTCTTTCAGTTTGTTCCAGATGTCCTCATAGCTGTCACACGACATAACCATAAAGGCAACCATTAACAATATGGTAATAAGGTTTTTCATATGATTCATTTCAAATTATTGAATACAACAAATATTGCGCATCCTACAAATGTACTAAAACCGCAATAAATCCCAAGCAGAGTATGCTATTTCTCGCGGCAATTACATCACGGAGTTAGCGTTTTTTCATTACCATTGTCCCGTCATCCCCGGCTTGACCGGGGATCTCATACCTATAGCCAAACCTTAAGCCACGCCGATTGTGCTCACAGAGCTTATATGGCACATTCGTGTGGCCCAAGGTCAGTTGCAAATGACCTTAGGCCACACCGATATGCCTTAGAAGTACCTGAAAGCCAACCCAACGTGGCCTAAGGTTTAGCTGAACCGCTCCCGAACTTGCTATTTATCTGCAAAACTCGTAATTTCACACTGATAATTGGTTGAAAGATAATAGAAATTCTATACTATATAAACTATTGTAATGATATATTCTTAACTTTACTACGATAAATCGGGATATAAGCATTTAATTACAAAGGTATGAAACAGTTTCACCTAGCTTCTAATCAAATCAAAAAACTCATTGAACCTATGGGGTATTGTATTGCTTCTGACCGAATTACAGTAGATGGAGGTAAAGTAGGATATATGTATCGCGAAGAGGGAGATTGCTGCAATGATAGTGGGTGGAGATTCTTTGAAGGAAGTGAAGACCAAGATTATACTGACAACACCAGCCATTTTGAAATATATGATGTCAATACTATTGCAAATTACGATATGGATATAATTCCTTTATTGGATTCTCCTATTGGCAGTGCTTTTGAAAGAACGGCAAATGGCTTTGAACCTATACCCGAATAATAGCCCCTCAATGCACATTTGGGGCGAAGCGAAGGCGCTTCAGCGCCGCGGCATCCGCGTCAGCGAGACTTTCGCAGAAAGTTGAAGCAGCGGGGCCGCCCGACCCGACCATCGGGAGTGGTCGGTGTTCCCCTGAAAGGGGATGTCACGAAGTGACAGGGGTTGAG
>JAGCKB010000209.1 GCA_017647725.1 Bacteroidaceae bacterium | reverse complement strand
TATAGAGCAAGAATAGAATGTTTATTTATTTTTAAAGGGCGCATAGCGGGCTATGTAACCGCAAAAAAGAAAGAAACAGGCATTATTGAACATAAAAAACGGCGAAACTATCAGCTTCTGTAAGAAAATATTTTTTAGAATTTTAAACAGCTTCTAAACTATAAAATATAAAAAGATGAAAAAGTCAACAATTATTATTATTGTAGTCGCAGTTGTTGCGATTATATGGGGTGTAACCTCCTACAATGGATTGGTGAAGATGGACGAGGGTGTAGGTACAGCCTGGAGTAATGTCGAGAATCAGTATCAGCGTCGTGCCGACCTTATCCCCAATCTTGTAAATACGGTAAAGGGATATGCTGCTCACGAGAAAGAGACACTCGATGCAGTGGTTGCAGCTCGTACACGTGCCACACAGATGACAGTGAATGCCGATGACCTTACTCCCGAGAAACTACAGGCTTATCAGAAGGCACAGGGCGAGGTTGGCTCGGCTCTTGGTCGTCTGCTTGCCATTACCGAGAACTACCCCGACCTTAAGGCCAATCAGAATTTCCTTGAGCTTCAGGCGCAGTTAGAGGGTACCGAGAATCGTATCAGTGTAGAGCGTCGTAATTTTAATGAGGCTGCAAAGAATTATAACACTGCTATTCGCACGTTCCCTCGCAATCTGCTTGCAGGAATGTTCGGATTCGAGAAACGTCCCTATTTCGAGGCCGAGGATGGTGCATCAAAGGCGCCCGAGGTAAAGTTCTAATGGTTGCATTGATATATGTTTAAACCGCAGTACATTTAAATGTGCTGCGGTTTTTTTTGCGATTTTCAATCGCTCGATGAGTAAATAAAGCATCGTATCTCATATTTGAAATACGATGCTTTATTGCTTGTGGAGCATACGAGAGTCGAACTCGTCACCTTTTGACTGCCAGTCAAACGCTCTAGCCAGATGAGCTAATGCCCCTTTTTCTTATATCTGTTGCAAATGTAGTATATTTTTTAGAAAACAGGTGTGGGTACCGACGTTTTTTTTGTTATGAGTGAATAATAATGCATTATCTTCAAAAAAAAGCAGTTACGATTTAATATCATAACTGCCTTTTGGTATCATCTATTTGTATTTACTGCATACTCTTAACAAGTGCTTCGATGGCTGCTGCATCTTCGGCCTTCATACGCGATTTTATTGTCACCACAGGCTCTACAATCTCTATATTCTTCATCTCCTCGAGCATAGAGCGCATTACTCGTCCTGCGGTTGGTGCCCAAGAGCCATTCTCGACAAGCGCCACACGACGACTTTGGAAATTCTTCATCTTCAGATGATGTAGGAAATGTTGCATAGGCGGGAATACACCGGCATCGTATGACGATGCACAGAGCACCATACGGCTCATACGGAATGCGTTGGCAAGAGCCTCCGATGCATCGCAACGCGCAAGGTCGGCTGTGATTACTTCTACTCCCAAACTACGCAGGCTGTCGGCTATTTTCAGTGCTACCTCGGCTGTTCCACCATAGATTGAGGCATATGCAACAAATACACCGTCGGTCTCGGGACGATAGCTGCTCCAAGTGTCGTAAAGCGCAATATAGTGACCAAGATTCTCTTTAAGAACCGGGCCGTGAAGAGGACAGATGGTGGCAATATCCAATGTTGCAGCCTTCTTTAACAGAGTCTGTACCTGTGCACCGTATTTTCCAACGATATTAAGGAAATAGCGACGTGCTTCGTTGTCCCATCCCTCTTCGAATGTCTCACCGAATGTTCCAAAAGCATCGGCCGAGAAGAGTATCTTCTCCTTGCTATCGTATGACAAAATCACCTCGGGCCAATGAACCATGGGAGCTGCCACAAAGGTAAGCTCGCGACTGCCGAGGCTCAGTGTATCTCCCTCTTTTACAGCTATTGTGCGCGACTGAAAATCGGGTTCGCAGAAGAACTGAGGCATCATCTTTATTGCAATAGCCGACGCAACCACCTTTAGCGAGGGGAATCGCTCCATAACCTCGGCAATGAGTGACGAGTGGTCGGGCTCCATATGTTGTACGACAAGGTAGTCGGGTGTGCGACCGTCGAGGGCCTCGTTAAGATTGTTCCACCACTCATTACCCTTGCGTGCATCGACAGTGTCCATAATTGCAATCTTCTCGTCGAAAATCACATACGAATTATATAATACTCCCTTAGGTACACGATATTGTCCCTCGAAAAGGTCGATATCATTATCCTTTACACCTATATACTTTATTGTTGATGTTATGTACATAAATATTATTTTTACTTAGTTATTATGTCTTGGTCTTGCAAATTTACGAATAAACGAGCGAAATACAAAGTTTACTTTGATATTTCCTGCGAGTGCCCGGTGAGAAGGTCACCTATTCCAAATCCTCCTCGTTATGCGTGAGGTTAGAGAGAGGCAATATAGGATTTCGTTTACTCTGCTTTGCACCAAGCTTCTCTAACTTAGCGCACGACTGGATAATGCTCTGCCCCGACGGAGCGAGTTTCTTACCACCCTCATCATAGGCCCTCTGTGCTCGCTTTATTGCTTCGCCAATATTCTCGTAACAAGCCATAAACTTACCTACTCGGTCGAGAATTTCGTTGGCAAGCTCGTAAACCCTCTCGTGGTTCTCGGCCTGCGCAATATGTGTCCAAGTGAGATTAATCATTTTTAGTGCGGCAAACAGTGTCTGCTCATCGGCAATGAATACATTCATCTCCATAGCCTTGCGCCAAAGGTCGGGTTGTGCGTTAAGCGCCGTCCACAGAGCACCGGTGTGGGGAACAAACATTATCACATAGTCCATTCTCACCTTTGGTACCTTTATATAGGATGAGTAGTCCTTTTTCGATAGCTCCTTGACATGTTTCTGTATGCTGTCGACGTGCGCTTTTAAGTGTCTCTGACGCTCCTCCTCGCTCTCGGCATTGATGTAGTCCATAAAGGCTGTGAGCGATACTTTTGAGTCTATTATTACCTCGCGATTAGTGTCGATGTGCATAATTACATCGGGGCGCATATTACCTCCTGTGTCGGTTCTGACTACATTGCCCGATGCGTCGCGTATGGTAGCTTGAATATCGTAATGCACACCCTCTGTAAGGCCTTGCGACTTAAGTAGTTCGTCGAGTACTCTCTCGCCCCAGTCGCCCTGTACCTTGCTCCTGTGTTTAAAGACACGCGCAAGTTCATCGGCACTCTGCTTGGCTGCTTCGCTGTGGCGCATCACATTTTCGAGGTTTGCCTTCATCTCGCTGCTTAGTTCGGTGTGTTTAAGCGTGCTGTCGCTCATTGTCTGCTTCATTTTCTCGATGGTTTCGCGCAGAGGATTTACTATCTGTCCCAGATTAGTGTTGCTTGCCTCGGCAAACTCTTTCTGACGTTGCTTTAGCATATCATCAGTAGCGCTTTTCACCTGTGCTGTCACTCGGCTCATTGTTTCGTCAAAGAGTTCCTGCTGGGTTTTTATGGCCAGTCGGTGTCTCTCTTCCTGAGCTGTCAGCATTTCGCGGCTCACTCTGTCGGCATCACTTTTTGTCTCGGAAATGCGTTTCTCGTATTCAAGTCTTAGACTCTCAACCTGTGCCTTTGCGTCGTTTCTGGCTGCTTCAATCTGTTGCTGTAGTGACGATGACCTTAGTTCGGCATTAGCCTTTTCGTTGTCGAGCTGCCATTTCAGTCTCTCGACCTCGATTAATAAATATTTACTTTTACTATGTGCAACGATATAACCAATAAATATACCTAACGCTGCTCCTGCGATAGCAGCTAAAATAATTTCCATAATGACACCTCGGTTTTGTTAAGTGATATACAGTTCTTTGAGTAGAGCGCAAATATAGTTAATCTCTCTTTAGCGAACGTATAAGAAACTGTTTAAAATTATATCGCCAAGTTTTTTATAGAGCAAGAATAGAATGTTTATTTATTTTTAAAGGGCGCATAGCGGGCTATGTAACCGCAAAAAAGAAAGAAACAGGCATTATTGAACATAAAAAACGGCGAAACTATC
>JAGCKB010000208.1 GCA_017647725.1 Bacteroidaceae bacterium | reverse complement strand
GTCGCTGCATATTCCGTGTCCACCAAGGCTGGTGATGTTCAGTGTGCCTGTGCCATTGAATATAATCTGTCCCTCGGCAAACAGGGTTCCTTTCTGGTCTTCAGCTTCGCCTCCGGTAACGGTAGGCTCGGCGTATGTTACACCGTCGCAAAGATTGTTTGTTGTACCTGCACCAATGGTAAAATAGATGGTCTTTCCGGTCTGTATGTTAATGGCAGGGCCATTGTTGTTTGTAAGGTCGAGACCACCAAGCATCAGTTGGAACTTCTTTGTACTGTAGAATTTTATAGAACCATCGTTGCATTTACCCTTTACTATATACTGAACCTTGCCGATTGTGGAATTAACAGTAACGTGAGTGTTGTCTCTTACAGAGACAGTTACTCCGCTAACCATATTGGGAATTACTGTTACACCTGTTTCGCTGAATGTGATTGTCACGCGTTTCTCAGGGCTGTAGTTCTCTATAAAGTCGCCTGCCTCGTCGATGGCTTCGTCGGTGATAATTGTCTCTGTTACTTCGCTGAACTCGGGGGTGTTGTTGTCTATTGTCACTTCGGGTGTAACCTCTGTCTCCAGTGGTGTGCCTGTTAGTGGCTTGCGAGGTACTATGCTGTCAATCTCTGCTGTTGCAAAATAGTGACTATACCAATATTCGTTTATTAAATCGGTGACTCTGATATAGTGTTGCTCGGCATCGAATCTTATTTCGTTGCTCTCTTTTATGGGAAGCTCAATTGTAGTACCGTTCTTGTTGCAGACGTAAAGCGACTGAGCATTACTCGATAGTGTTGCTGCTGTCGCTAATGCTGTTATAAGTAGTGCCTTTTTCATCGTTTCAGGAATTTAGCGGTTCTACCAGCGGCACGCAATATATATATGCCTTTAGGCAATGTTGCAATGCTTATTGTTCCATTCTCGGCGTCGAGCTGCTTTGTAACAATGTGGCTGCCACTCATATTGTATATTTCAATGGTTGCTCCTGCGTTAGCATTTATGCTTATTGCATCACTTGATATGTGCTCGACAAGATTGCCGCTATTTTGCGGGGTGACAATATTTGTGCTCTCCGGTTTGGCCGAAAAATAAATTATGTCGGCCATATCATTGCTTATTGTAGTACCATTAAACTTCTCTACCTGTACGGTAGTGCCGCTGAATGTTATTCGGCGCAGTTCGTCGAATTGCACTGTCTGTTCGCCTGTATTTGTCTTTATGATAAGGTTAGTGCGAATGTCTTGTGAAATTGCTGGTAGAGCAAGAAGAACCGATATTGCTATTAGAAAGAATCTTCTCATTTTTATATATAATATGTTATAGGTCGAATGAATATCCCACTCCAACGGCGTGAAGCGCCGGGCTCTTGCTCGACTTGTTATCCTGGAACAAGTAGTAGAGTGATACTTCGTTGTCTTTGTCAATCTTGTAGCTTGCACCTACGCGGTAGCGAAGCTTGTCGTGTCCGCACCATTCGTCGAGGCGTGTGAATAGCTCAACCGATGCAAAGGGTTCTATCTTGCATTTCTTTATATCCCACTTTGCGGTCAGACGTGTACGAAGTATGGTATTGTGCTTGCCATCTTTAAGCTCGGCATCGCTGTTGGGCGCATCCTCGGGGAGGATAGGGTATGGGTTGTTGGGGTCGAGCATGTCGAATGTATAGCGATACTTATCCTCGTATGTGAGTGCGCTGTGTGTGTACTGATACTGTATGCGTTCGCGCAACGAGAACTTAATGCGACCAATCTTGTGGCTTGCAGTTAATGAGAATACGAAGCGGTCGCGCTGCTCCCAATATGCGTGGTCGATGTTGTAATTGTGTACGGGGTTGCCAAACTCGTCGTCGCCTACATACTCCTTTAGGCTCTTCTCCAGTGGATTATAAGACTCTATGTAGATGTAGCCGCCTTCGGCTTTCAGCCATTTGGCAATTTCGTAACTCATTCCAATGCCGAATGAACGACGGTCGGTTTGCTGAACACCGTCTATGGTGCGCAACTCTCCCTCGAATGTAACGTCTAACTTTTCGGTCAGTTTCTTTTTTGCTTCGAGGCTTGTCCAGATACCAAAATCGTCGCTCTGTGCAAACAGACTGTTCGAAGGTATCAACGATAGTAATAACGCGGCTGCAATGGCCGTAATTTTCTTAGTTTTTAATCTTGAATTCATCACTTGGAGCTTTAATTATTGTGTCTACTGTGTTAACTGAATCGTCGGTGGGACGATAATACATTTTAATGATTGCTGCATCTTTTAGAAAATCTATTCCACCAACCTCGACCTTTACTATGTTCAATCCTGTACGTTTCTTTAGGTCTTCTATTAGCTCAGGTTCTTTTTCGGGAGTGATAAGGTTGATGTTATCGTACTTAATGACTTTGTACGATAGGTGCTTGATGAAAAGATGGCTCTCGCAGGCCCATATTGATGCTATGAACAGAAGATTGGCTGCTACCATCTCGGAGTAGCTTAACTCCTCCATTACAAGACCGTTAATTGCACTCATTGCAATTATAATGAACAGATAGGTCATCTCGCGAATGGCAACCTGCTCGGTACGATAACGTATGATGCTGAAGATTGCAAACAGACCAAGTGCAAAGCCGGTCTTTAGCTTTACGCCACCTAATAGGTAGATAAGCAAAAAGATACTTATAGCTATAAGTATAAAGGTGAAGAAAAATTCACTGCGCTTGCATTTTGGATAGTAGAAAAAACGTACCACAATACCTACAAAGAACAGATTAAGGAAAAATCCGACAAGCAGGTTTATAATACCGGGTAGATTGAAAATTGCACCTTTTACAGGCTCGGTGGCATCGTTTGTGTTGGCAAGAATGTCATTGCCAAAATCCCAAATAGCGCTGAGGAAAGGAATGTCAATTGCTGAAAGTGTAGTTAGTAGTTCCATATTTGTGAAAAGTTATCTGTTTTCGAGTCGTTGTATATATCTTAATCTATCTTTGAAATTGTTGTATTGTAAATTTTTGTTTGTGAGTATGCTGCCTATGCAGTATTTGCTGAATCCCGAGCGCTTAATGCGCAGGTCGCGTATGATGGCAAGTGCCGGCGAAAAAACATTTCCGTCGCGCTTAAGCTCTATGATTACAACGTGGTTAAGACCATTTTCTTCGTTACTGTTTAGGTTGTGAAAATATAACCCAAAGTCAATAGTCAGGCGTTCGGTCTTTCCGAAATTAACCAATGTGATGCGGCTGAAACGGTTCTCGGTGACGGGCGCAATCTCTTCAAGAGTGTACCAGGCGTGCTTGGCAAGGAAAGGTACAACACTCTCTCGCTCATCGTTAAGCGAATAGGCGTTGCTGACCTCAATACGTTTCTTTTTTGTACGTCCGTGATTGTTCTTGTTTTTTACTTCGAGGAAGGTGTCGTCGCTGTCGAGGTAGGTGCGTACTCTTATCTTTTCGCGTCGTGCCCTGCCTTTGTGATGCATCGTGTACATAAGAAAATCGGCAGTATCGAAATATATCGTATGATACGATGATATTCGTCTGCCGTTTATCTGTTGCACGTAATACTGCCCGTTTACCGCTGCCAAAAATGAACACAACTGCGCCTCTGTCGCAACAAATTTCGTGTCTGTGCGATTCATAAGCTTTATGCCCGACATCTCTTCAAGAGATATTGGAGGGAGCTTTTCGATAAGTTCCAATATTCTGCTGTTGTCCATTATTGCAATATTGTCGATATTCTCGCTTTTCGCAAAAATACAAAAAAAATAATAATAGCCAAAGAAAACAGCTTTACATTAAGTAAAAGTTTATATTATTAGTAAAAATTAGCTTTGTAGTGTTAAAATTGGATTGATAATATAAAAAAACAGGCCTCTTGTGCTATCTTTGTACTATAATGGAATTTTAATCTAATATGGATGTTCAAAAGATAATAGATAAATATTACCCGGCCGATGATGAGTTGCGTAATATTTATATGGTTCACGCGGCTTGCGTTGCCAAGCTCTCTCTCGAATTTTCTCGCCGTCATCCCG
Source organism: Bacteroidaceae bacterium (assembly GCA_017647725.1). Taxonomy (GTDB): domain Bacteria; phylum Bacteroidota; class Bacteroidia; order Bacteroidales; family Bacteroidaceae; genus HGM04593. Next base: position 7,594 of record JAGCKB010000208.1, on the reverse strand, counting down.
AACTTTGTATGGATAACGACTTTATAGAGGAGGCAGCAATGCTTCACGATTTAGGCATATTTCTTACCGATGCTCCGGGAATACACTGCTATGGCTCGGCTCCATACATCTGTCACGGATTTCTTGGTGCAGAACTATTGCGTAAAGAGGGATTTGCGCGACACGCTCTTGTGTGCGAGAGACATACCGGTACGGGGCTTACCAAAGAACTCATTGCTGAGAAGGGGTGGCCTCTGCCGCATATAGATATGCGCCCACAGTCACTTGAAGAACAGGTGATATGCTTTGCCGATAAGTTTTATTCAAAGACAAAATATCTGTACGAACCACGTACTTTTGAGCAGGTAAAGGTGAGTATGGCGAAAATCTCCCAAGCCTCGGTCGATAGGGTCGAGGAGTGGCAAAAACTATTCGGGTAGTCTTTTTATGCACATTTATTAAGTGAAAAACTATTAATGTTTCTCTTTCTGCAATCTTTTTTGTGGTAAAATTGGCATAAACTGCTTTTTATTTAGTACCTTTGCACTAACGCGCGAAAACGGGCAGCACTCAGGGTGAGAAATATATAGGTGTTTGTTGATATTTCTCGCTTGTTATTTAGGGTTTTGTGCTAAATTGTGAAAATGGGCTGTTTTTGTGGTAAAAGGACATTTATTGTCAATGGAGTTGAATAGAATTAGTCGATTATTATATTCGGTATTTGCTGTACTGATGGTGGTGTGTACTGCGCCTCTGTCGGCAAAGGGCGTATCCTTGCATAATCTGTTTGCGAAGGATGCTCTTTTTATTGATACTCTATCGATAGAGGTTTCTGTGGATACAACAGCAACCGATTCTACTAAAAAAGAGCAGAAAGATGCTCTTGATGCCCCTGTAAGGTATACCGCTAATGATTCACTCGTGTGGACGCGTGGTGGCAGTGCCTATCTTTATGGCGCAGGTCAGGTTAACTATGAGAAGATAGAGCTGAAGGCCGATGTTATCTCTATGGATATAGACAGTAGTGTGGTACACGCTCTTGGTCGTCCCGATAGCACAGGCGCTATTGTCGGACAGCCTGTTTTCTCGGATGCAGGTACGCCTTATGAGACCAATCGCATCAGCTATAATTTCAAGAGTAAACGAGGAAAAATCAATAACGTATATACGCAGCAGGGCGACGGTTTTATGACCGGTCGTGATGCCAAGAAAGATAGCAACAATGTCTTTTATATACAAGGTGGAAAATATACCACCTGCGATGCCGACCATCCTCACTTTTATTTGGCAATGACACGTGCGAAGACTCGTCCCAAAAAGGATGTTGTCTTTGGTCCTACCTATCTTGTGGTGGAGGATGTGCCATTGCCGCTTGCCATCCCCTTTGGCTATTTCCCATTTACAAGCGACTATTCGTCGGGTTTTATTATGCCCTCTTATGGCGATGAGACCGAGCGTGGTTTCTACTTGCGTGACGGAGGATACTATTTTGCTATAAGCGACAGAATGGATTTGCGACTCACGGGAGAGATTTTTACAAAAGGCTCGTGGGGAGTAGCTGCGGCCTCTCGCTATGCTCAGCGATATAAATATTCGGGTAGCTTCGACTTCAGTTATCTTGTGACTAAGCAGGGCGAACGTAATCTGCCCGACTACTCGGTGGGTAAGAACTTCCGCATACAGTGGAGCCACCGTCAGGATGCAAAGGCAGTACCTAACAGCAATTTCTCGGCAAGTGTGAATTTTGCAACAGCAAGTTATGAACGTTCCAATCTGAACAGTCTTTATAACCCTATGCTCAATTCACAGAGCGTGCGTACCTCGAGTGTCAGCTACTCAAAGACATTCCCTAATATAGGCCTTACAATATCGGCTACAACAAACATCTCGCAGAGCATACAGGACTCAATAGTATCGCTTACACTACCGAATTTAAGCGTTTCACTTTCAAAGAAATATCCTTTCAAACGTAAAAAACGTGCAGGTGACGAGCGTTGGTACGAGAAGATTTCTCTCTCGTATACAGGTCAGATGAGCAATAGTATCACAACAAAGGAGGATAAGATTTTCAAGTCTAATCTTGTGAAGGACTGGCGCAATGGATTCAGCCATCGTATACCCATCAGTGCAACATTCCAGTTGTTCGATTATATAAATGTAACCCCAAGTTTCAGTTACAACGAACGTTGGTATTTCAAGAAGGTAAATCGTGATTGGGATGAACGTACAGGAAAAGAGGTTCGCGATACTGTGTACGGGTTCAATCGTATCTACAACTATAACCTATCGCTCTCGCTGAATACAACACTTTATGGATTCTATCAGCCTGCCGGATTCTTGAAGAACAGTCGTGTGCACACAGTGCGCCACGTCTTTAAACCCTCTATCTCGTTTAACTATGCTCCCGATTTTGGCACCGAGCATTACGGATATTACGACACGTATGTGTATACCGACGAGAATGGCGAGGTGCGTCAGGTGCAGTACTCGCCCTATGAAGGCTCTCTCTACGGCGTTCCGGGTAGGGGTAAAACGGGTAGTGTGACTTTCGATGTTGGTAATAATGTCGAGATGAAATGGCGTACAAAGAGCGATTCGCTGAAGAAAATCAGTCTTATCGATGAACTTGGTGCAAATATTTCATACAATATGGCTGCAAAGACAAGGCCTTGGAGTAACCTCAGCACTCGATTGCGACTGAAACTTTCAAAGAACTATACATTCAGCCTTAATGCCACTTGGGCTACTTATGCTTACGAGTTTAACGACCGCGGTCAGGTAGTAGTGGGTGATAAGACCGAGTGGTCTTATGGCCGTTTCGGACGTTTCCAGGGAATGAGTCAGAATCTCTCATATACATTCAATAATCAGTCTTTTGCAAAGATTAAGAAGCTTTTTGTGAAAGAGAATGTTAAAAAGGAGGACGATGATGCCGATGATGAAGAGAGCACCGAGAAGAATAAGAATAAGTCTAAAGGTGTCTCGATGAGTGCCCGAAACAGCGAGGCGAAAAGTGCCGAGGTGGATGAGGATGGTTATATGCCTTTTAAATTACCCTGGAACTTTACTGTTTCGTATGGTATAATAATGGCCGAAAATACATCGGCGCAGATTAGGCTGAAGTCAATGAGATATCCTTATAAGTTCACACAGAATATGAACTTTTCGGGTAATGTGAGCATATCGGATAATTGGAAAATTAATTTCACTTCGGGATATAATTTCGAGTATAAGAAGTTGACAACAACAACAATGAATATCTCGCGCGATCTGCACTGTTTCGAAATGTCGTGCGGAATTGTCCTTGCTCCGTTTACGTCGTTCAATTTCAGTTTCCGTGCAACATCGCAGATGCTTGCCGATGCGCTTAAGATTGACAAGCGCAGCAGTGGTAGCAGTAATGTCCAGTGGTGGTATTGATATCACTTTTATACAAAATCAGCCTCGACTTTGTCGGGGCTGATTTTGTATAAATACTTATTGTCTTATATACAATCGTGCTATTGCTTACAAGGAGCAATTCTTTTTTCGGAACTTTTTACCAATCAATAGGACTTTTGCCTTGTTTGATGAGATAATCGTTTGTGAGTGTAAAATGGTGATTGCCAAAGAATCCGTGATAGGCCGATAGTGGCGAGGGGTGGGGCGATGTAAGTACTAAATGTCGGTTGCGGTCGATGAATGCGCCCTTCTTCTGTGCATAGCTTCCCCAAAGGATGAAAACGAGATTCTCGCGCTTCTTTGCAAGGATGCGTATGACGGCATCGGTAAATTGCTCCCACCCTTTATTCTGGTGAGAACCGGCACTTGCAGCACGTACAGTGAGTGTTGCATTAAGCAGTAATACCCCCTGGTCGCTCCAGCGCGTAAGGTCGCCATCGGCAGGGATGGGGCGACCTGTGTCGGCGGCAATCTCCTTGAAGATGTTTAATAGTGATGGTGGAAATGGAACTCCTTTGTTCACAGAGAAACATAATCCGTTGGCCTGTCCTGCACCGTGATAGGGGTCTTGCCCTATGATAACCACTTTTACATCGTTAAAGGGGCAGTGGTCGAATGCGTTGAATATGAGCCGAGCAGGAGGATATATCGGGGTGGGGCCGCTATACTCGCTGCGTACAAAGTTTGTAAGCGTCTCGAAATAGGGCTTTTCGAACTCCTCTCTAAGCTGCTCTTTCCAACTGTTCTCTATTCTTACGTCCATTATAATTAAATAAGGGGGATATTCATTTTTCTGCACTCTTCACGCATTTCCTCGGGCCATATACTTGCCTGTATCTCGCCAATATGTGCTTTCTTTAGCAGTAGCATACACAGACGTGACTGTCCGATACCTCCGCCAATGCTCAGCGGTAATGTGTCGTTAAGAAGTCGGCGGTGGAAATATAGCTCTTTGCGTTCCTCTTTTCCCGACAGCTTTAATTGGTGTAATAGTGCTTTTTTGTCAACACGTATTCCCATTGACGAGAGCTCTACCGATTTGCCCAATATGTCGGACCAAATCAGCAGGTCGCCGTTGAGCCCGTTGTAACCCTCTTCGTTGGGGGTACTATAATCGTCGTAGTCGGGGGCGCGGTTGTCGTGTGGCTCTCCATCGCCCAGTTTGCCTCCTATTCCAATTATAAATACAGCTTTGTGTTCACGTGTTATCTCCTCTTCGCGCTCTTTAGCTGTGAGGGTAGGGTATCTTTTGCGCAGCTCCTCGGAGTGTATGAAGAATATCTCTTTTGGCAGTGTGGGCTCAAGCTGCGGATAGTGCTCGCTTATGGTAAACTCGGTACGTCGTATTGCCGAGTATATTCGTGTTACTATTCCGCGAAGGAATTTTATTGTGCGATCCTCTTCTCCTATTGTACGCTCCCAATCCCATTGGTCGACATATAATGAATGTAGGTTGTCCAACTCCTCGTGTGCGCGTATGGCGTTCATATCGGTGTATATTCCTCGCCCATCCTGAATGTCATAGTCGGCGAGTGTGACACGTTTCCATTTGGCAAGCGAGTGTACCACCTCGGCAACAGCTCCGTTCATGTCTTGTATGGGGAAACTGACGGCATTCTCGTGTCCGGTGAGGTCGTCGTTAAGACCTGTGCCCTGTAAAACGAAAAGAGGTGCCGTAACACGGCGCAGTCGCAGTGTCGATGAGAGGTTCAATTGGAATATCTCCTTAATCTGCTTTATGGCAAGCTCGGTTTGCTTAAGATCGAGCAGTGGATGGTAAGGAGTAGGGAGTGTGTATAATTTCATTGTTTTGCTAACAATTTGTCGTTGATTATGTGAAAATGCTTTCTAAAATTTGGTGTATTCTTTGTTTTGCTTGCGAAGATAATGTAATTCGTAGATAGTTGCAAGAGAAAAGCATAATATTTTACGACATATTTAGTCTCTATCCCGTTTCCGTTTTTAACGAAATATCACTACCTTTGTACAAATTATTATAATTAAAATTAGTAGATATTATGCCTATTTCGGTTGTCATAAATACTTATAATGCTCAAGAGCATTTGGTCAAGGTGTTAGAGTCTGTCAAGGAATTTGACGAGATTGTAATATGTGATATGCAAAGTACCGATGATACTTTAAGTATTGCACAGAGGTATGGCTGTAAAATTGTTACTTTCTACGAAAAATGTAACATCGTTGAGCCTGCACGCAATTTTGCCATTGCATCGGCTACGCACGAATGGGTATTGGTAGTGGATGCCGATGAGATAGTGACTCCCGAACTGCGCGATTATCTTTACGAGAGAATTAAGCATCCCGATTGTCCAAAGGGGCTTTTTATATCGCGTGTGAATATGTATATGGGCCGCTTTATGAAAAATTGGGACCATAATTTCTTGCTTCGTTTCGTCTCACGCGATAACACCGATTGGCCATCGACGATACACGCTATTCCTAAAATAAACGGTACAGTAGAGCGTGCCCCGGCAAAAATGTGTATGTATCATCTCTCGGATATGACAGTGCAGCAGTATGTGGGCAAGATGAACGATTATACCGACAATGAGATGGTGCGCAAGGCCAAGAAGAACTATGGCATTGGTGCTATGCTCTATCGTCCTTTGTGGCGTTTCTTCCGTGTCTATTTTCTCGAAGGGTATTTTATGTCGGGAGGTCGAGGCTTTATAAAGTCTTGTATGGCAGGAATTTATCAGGCAATAATAGTAGCCAAGATATTGGAGAAAAAGTACCGCGACGAGGATAGCACGAAATAGTCTTCTGTCAATGATAATTCTGTAAGATAAATATAAAGTGACAGAATCGCAACGTTCTTGACGAAAAAAGTTGTATATTCGCGTCGATAATTTATCCTTATTTTATTTACTTCAATGAGAAATGGCTCCGTAGCTTAGCTGAATAGAGCATCGGATTCCGGTTCCGAAGGTCCTGGGTTTGAATCCCAGCGGAGTCACTCTGTGGTAATGTTCAACAATTTAAAACACGTAAGATGGCTGCTGTAGGTTTCTACATTGTAAAGGGTATATGGTTCTTGATGTCTCTTCTTCCCTTAAAGGTATTGTATTTTATCTCGGATTTGCTTTTCTATCCTATCTATTATCTTGCGCGTTACCGTCGTAAGGTCGTGCATAAGAATATGACTAATTCTTTTCCCGAGAAGAGTGTTGCCGAGATTAAGAAGATGGAGAAGGAGTTCTATCATTCGCTGTGCGACTATTTTGTCGAGACAATGAAACTCTATGGGATGAGCAAGGAAGAGGTGCGTAGAAGAATAGAATTTACAGGGCTTGAAAAAGTCAATGAGTGCCTCGATAATGGCAAGTCGGTGGTAGTGTATATGGCTCACTCTTTTAATTGGGAATACGTAACATCTATTCCTCTATGGTTTAAACACGAGAATGTTGTTGTCGGTCAAATTTATCATCCGCTCGAGAATAAACAGTTCGATGATTTCTTTCAGAAGCTGCGTAACCAATATGGTTCCGAGAATATCGCAATGAAGTCGACGCTTCGTCGTATTGTTGATATTACAAAGCAAAAGCAGCAGTTTATCATTGGTTTTATTGCTGACCAGGTTCCAACTTGGAATGAAATACATCATTGGGTCGATTTTATGAATCAAGATACTCCTGTTTTTACAGGTACCGAGAAAATTGCTAAACGTACAGATAGCGCTGTGTTCTATTTACACGTGCGACGTGTAAAGCGTGGCAAGTACAATGCGCATTTCGAGTTTATGGTTGATAATGCAGCTTCGTTGCCCGATAATGAATTGACAAATATGTATTACAAACTCCTTGAAGATGGAATACGGGAACAACCAAATATGTGGCTGTGGACACATAACCGTTGGAAACGTACCCGTCAGGGATGGATTGAGCGCCAACAGAAACGTTTGGAAGAGCGTAAACGTGCTGCGCAGTAGTGTGGGTTGCAGGTTTCTTCCAATCTCATAACAACGTGGATGACCTATTTGGGGTTATCCACGCTTTTTTGTGCTAATATGTAGGTGGCCATCACAAACAAGAGACCGAATCAAAATTATTTTTGACCCAGCCTCGTGACGGTAATGTGTAATAATAAAAATCGCCTCTCCTGCTCGTGCAGGAGAGGCGATTTTTATAGTCAATTTTTTATATCAGGCTATTAGTAG
>JAGCKB010000207.1 GCA_017647725.1 Bacteroidaceae bacterium | reverse complement strand
CTTTACATTCTTTGTGTTGCTCCAATGGTGGAACCTCTTTAATGCAAGAGCTTTTATGACCGATAAATGGACTTTCAGTGGAATACTCCAAGAACGAACATTCTTGCTCATATCACTGCTTATTTTCGTTGGCCAGGTGCTGATAGTCTCTTTTGGTGGCGAGATGTTCAGTGTAGAACCTCTCACATTTAAAGATTGGTTGCAGATTACCATTGCAACCTCGCCGGTACTTTTAGTGGGTATTATAGCGGGCTTTATACGTCGCAAACTTTTTGCAAAAGTTTAAAAGAGAATAACAGGCTGATGAAAGGAGAATTTTTTGTAATAGCAAAAATTTCTCCTTTTTTATTTTTACTTTTTGCCCCTTTCTGCGACATATAGGCAGAGAAACAATAAAAATATGGAAAAGGAGGAGTTTGAATTATTATCAAAAAGAATAAGGCCTAAACTGTTGTCTGTTGCCCGGGATTTTGCCTCGGCTTCGGGAATAGAGGCTGAGGATGTGGTTCAAGATTCATTGATGGCTTTGTGGGAACTAACTCAACGTAATAGCAGTATTAAGAATGTCGATGCGCTTGCCATAAAGATAGCAAAGAATATATGCGTCTCTCATTATCGCAGAGTACATATAGATACACAGGCTTTGCTTCACGATAATTATTCTGGAGGTACTGAGGCAACGGAACTTACCGATAGGAGCGATTTAAAGACCATGAGAGAGAGGCTTTACTCCTCTCTGACAAAGAGTCAAAGAGAGTATCTTGCTCTTAGAAATGATGAGGGAATGACTCTCGATGAGATTGCACAAAAGACAGGGAAGCCAAAGACAAGTATAAAGAGCACTCTCTCGGCTGCACGCAAACAAATGTTGGAACTAATAAAGAAATATGTATGATAGATATAAATAATAAAGAGATTCGCACAGCAATTATTGCAAAGTATCTCGAGGCAGAGACATCCGTCGCCGAAGAGAGACTGCTGGTGGAATATTTCCAGCTTAACAGTGCCGATGAGGATGAGAAGGCTGTGGCAGCAATGATACATCTGGAGCACCACGATGCTCTTTTGTTCTCCGATAATGGAGTAGAGGAGTATCATCGCATTGTTGCTTGGAAAAGTGTTAAGCCCCATAAGTACACACGCTATATTGCAATAGGCCTTTGTAGTATAGCAGCCGGCATAGCACTGCTGCTTATATTAAATCTTTTCGCACTGAGCAAAGAGGAGCATCCGATGCCATTTGCAACGATAGAAATTGCCGAGAATATCCAACAGATTCTGAATCTTAATATGGACGAGGTAACCTCTATTACCGCATCGCCGGTGCAGGAGTGTGTGCTGCTTACAGCCACCCTTTCCGATGGCAGCACCAAACTCTTTGTAATGAGCAAAGATACAGTAAATGGAGAAACGACATTATTAGCTATAAACTAAAAAAGAAAAAAACTTATGAGAACTTTATTTTTATTGGCACTATCGGCCACAGCAATTACAGCCTATGCTCAAGAGGCTAAGAGAGATACAATAGACAAGTACATCATCAACAGGCAGCAGGTGGCTCATTTCGACGGCTCGCAGTTAAATGGTAAGCTAATATCAAAATATACGATAGCTTACAAGAACAGCGGAAATGTGGTAGAGAAAAACCACGTGATATTTACTGCCGGATACTCTGATGTTCCATCAAGAAAGGGAGTAAATGATGTTATAACAACATCTGTAAGAATAGCAGAAAATGATGTGATAAGTGTTGCAACTACTAACGAAGTAGGCTATTCAACGGACAAAGATGCGCTTCTTATTGTCGATGGCAATGTAATCTCTTCCGAAGAGTATGCCAAGGTCGAAGATATTGTTTACCTCACTGTAATAAATAATAAAGATGGAAAAGCCGAGGCTATTTATGGCGATAAGGCACGCAACGGAGTGATAATAGCTACCACAAAGAATTACAAAACAGATTATCTTCCACCGCTTTTTGTAGTCGATGGAAAAGAGATTACCGACAAAGAGTTCGGTGAAATCAAGGCCGATAATATAGCCTCTATGACTATCCTTAAAAAGGGTTCCGATGCAGCCCGTGAGTATGGAGGCCGACTGCGCGATGTGATAGTGGTAGAAACCAAAAGAGGGTTGTAAAAAGTATTATTAAACTCATAGACGATGTAACCGCTTGTACCTGTTTTTGGGAATGTACACGCGGTTACTCTTTAATTTTACACCGAAATTCATACACTGCTCGTGGGGTTGATTTATAAAGTAAGCCCGGAACTTCTGTTCAGCTTTTGTTAATATTTTGTAAAAGGTTATTTGTGATTGTAAATATTTGCACATTAAGCCTATAATGTGTAATTTTGCATCAAATTTATTAACGTTAACAGACATTTTATAATGGAATCTTTAATACAATTTTGTCTCGAGCATTTGAACTATTGGACTGTGACTTTCTTTATGGCGGTGGAGAGCTCTTTTATTCCTTTCCCCTCGGAGGCGGTGGTGCCTCCTGCGGCGTGGAAGGCCACAGTAAGCGGCGATATGAACATCTTTCTTGTGGTGTTCTTTGCAACCGTAGGTGCGCTTATCGGTGCTTTCATAAATTACTATCTTGCATTGTGGTTGGGACGTCCCATCGTCTATAAGTTTGCAAACAGTCGCTTTGGACATATGTGCTTGATTGACGAGGCAAAGGTAAAGTATGCCGAGGAGTATTTCGACAAACACGGTGCCATTTCAACATTTGTCGGTCGTCTTATTCCTGCTGTGCGTCAGCTTATTTCAATACCTGCCGGTCTTGCATGTATGGGACTTGGTAAATTTGTGCTTTTTACGACGCTTGGTGCCGGTGCTTGGAACATTGTTCTTGCTGCTCTTGGCTATGCAATGGCACAGATTCCCGGATTGACAACAGAGGCCGAGGTGATGACTGCTGTCGAGAAGTATAGTAAGGAGATTGGCATCGGTATTGCTGTTGTTGTACTTGTTGTGCTTGCTGTATTGATATATAAGGGAATGAAAAAGAATAAATAAAAGGGAAATTATCTTTATGATATTTAGAAACTGTTTAAATTTCTAAAAAAAATATTCATATAGAAAACTTGACGATATAAATTTAAACAGCTTCTAAATAATCCTACTCACTTAATTCAATTTTTATGTGGGTAGGATTATTATTTTGTATTTATACACGATTCTACAACTAAAATAGCTCAAGAAACATACATAAAATAACTTTTTTTATTTAAGTTTGTAGAAATATAACTTAAGAGAGCAGCTCTTGAATAATTGCATACAATAATAACATAAATAAAACCTTGCGATGTAGAGGTAATCGCATAGTGTGATTATGAAAGAAAAAAAAGTAGATGTAACAATTACAAAATTTAATCGTTTTATCGAAACTTGCGTAATTGGTAATGGTGCGTTATTAACAAAAACTACCGACCTTTTTAAAGAAGATAACCTTGATATTACAGCTAAATTTCTTGAAGAGGTTCATAAATATAATAAAGGAATCAATGAAAAAAATAAAAACAATGAAAATAAAGAGATAACCATAGGTATTGATGAAATATTCTCTAAAAGGGTCTTTGCAAAAAAAGAATTTGAAAAATTCTCCGAAAAAGTAGTGTCAATTGTGGAGATACTTCTGCATTTTCATTGGCTAATGTATTTAGGTAGTGATAAACTTAATAAGAAAAAATACGATAATTATATAGATAATATATCTGAAGATAATAAATCTGTCATTGACTATTTCTATACAAAGCACAATGTATATTGGGCGATAGGGCAGACCTTGTCGGGTTTTATGATAGGTGTAATGTATTTTATAGTTAAACTCATTTTAGGGTTTAAGAGTGAGAATAATCCTGATTTTAAAAAGTTTTTTATAGATGATTTCAATAAAGAATTAAAATGGAAAAATGGCGATAAAGTAGATGCCTGTTCTTCAATTACAAATATAATTCTTTATATGTGTGATGATAATACGTATCTGCCAATTCCTGCTGAAGATACGAAGGTGAAAATCCTTGCAGGGTTTGGGGAATTAAGTGAAGGGGAAAATTTGTGTTCTATTCGAGAAATAATTTGGAAAAATTTCCCAGTTCTTAAAAATGATAAAGCTCCTTTTTGGAATTCTTATATACGACCAATTTGGGATACGACATTGGTTAATGAAGATAGCGACAAACTGTCTGATGCAACCCTATTGAAATATAAGAAAGCAATGGTGTTGTATGGCCCTCCGGGTACAGGCAAGTCGTATCAGGCTCGTCGAATAGCCGAGGATATTATTGCGCAGAAGATAATGGAAAAAGGCCTGGAATATTACATGAAAGGTGTGGCTAATTATGATGTTTTTAAAAAGCATATTCATCCTCTTCAGATGCACCCCAACTATACCTATGAAGATTTTATCTGTGGAAAGACAATCGTAGAGAATGGCATAGTACCTCAGAAAGGTTGGTTGATGAGGTTGATTGATGATATTGAAGAAAAACGAGAAGGACAAGAAGAATATAGCGAACTTCCTCATATAGTTATTCTCGACGAAATTAACCGCGTGGATATTTCCCGCGTATTTGGTGAACTATTCACTGCAATGGAGAGTAGTTACAGAGAAGAGGGGGTAGAGCTTCCTGTATCCGAATTGGCTAATGAAAAATGGAGACTGAGAGTGCCTGAGGATTTATATTTCATAGGCACAATGAATATGATTGATTTCTCACTGGAACAGATTGATTTTGCTTTGCGTCGCCGATTCCTTTGGAAAGAAAGCACCTACGATGAAAAACGATTAATCGAGATATTATATCAAAATACTCAAAACTTAATCAAAGACGAAAAGGTAGAAGGTAATGTAAAGGATATAATAAGAGAGGATCCTGTTCCCGATGATTATGTAAAGAATTGTACCAACCTCAATAATATTATCACGAATAAAGATGGTTTGGGAGAGTCTTATAAAATAGGTCACGCTTTCTTTGCCGAAATAATAGATATTTTCCGTTCTATTCCCGATTGGCCAAAAGCAAGAAAAATATTGTGGCAAATTAGTATTTGTCCTACATTGGAGGCTTATTGTGGAACTATGGATTATAGTGTAAAAGATAAATTTATAGAAAAATGTAAGTCTGTTTTTCTACCCATAGAAACGAAAGAGGTATAACAGTAGCGTATGGCAAAAATAGAGGCTAAAGATTGCAGCCCTTTCATAAATGTAACAGGAAAAACTCCGACTGACGAACTGGATAATACTCAGAAGGAGGCACTCAGAGTTCTTACCGAATACTATGAAGAGAGTTTATCGGGTAAAAAGAGGGACTCCGATGAATACATTGTCTCGTTACGTCCCACAAACTATACATTTGTCAATGACCAAAAGAGCGGATATTTAGAAAAACAAGAGCATATAAGAAACCTTTGGTGGGCCGGACGTCATATAGGCCAAGCCAATGTGAAAGTGGGAAATAGGGATGTCGAAATTTCTATACGCCCACGTTTCGGAGAACGTTTTCTGCTTAAGATAATAGAGGAAGTATATAACATAAAGAGACTTAAAAGTGATAGTGCAACCGAGTACTCTAACGATTGGTTCAGTAGCTTGCTGAATCTTTTAAGGCGGAAGCAATGGATTGAAAAATGTGCCAAAGCTAATCGTTATGGATTACCACGAACAAATGTCAAACATGAACATCAAGGTGTAAAGCTACGTGGCAGCATAGATGTCAGGCGTACTATAACACCTTGGATGATGAAACGTGAGTTATGTACCTATACTTATGAAAAGGAGATAGATGACGTAATAGGTAAAATAGTATATGAGGCGCACCGTATTTTAACAAAAAACACAATAACAATTAAAACTGTCCGAGGAGCAAAAAGACAAAATGTCGCTTCTATCGGATTCGAGATACCGCCTATTGTAAGAGACATAATAGATACACTAAAAAACCAATATAAAGGAACGGTTTTTGAAATCACCGAAAATGAGTATCGGCGTATAAATTACAAAAGCATCTATCAGATGTGGAAACCGCTGGTAGACTTTTCGTGGAATGTGATAAGCGAGAGGCAGATTGGATTAAAAGCATCTAATGACAAGAATGAATGTCTCTTTGTAGATATGGCCGAAATATGGGAGGCTTTCTTGCGTAAGAGATTAGGAGAGAGGCTCGCCGATGACGGGTGGCGTGTCTGGAATAGCGATGAGGCGATAATGCGGGTGTACTCGGGTGTTCAATTTATGAGTCGCGATATAATCCCGGATATTGTTTTACAACGTCTCAATGACGGTATAGATGAGTTCCTTGTGTTTGATGCAAAATACAAGAGGATGAAGAACCGGGATGATGAAGTAGACCGTTCCGATTTCTTCCAGATACATACTTATATTCATTATTTTCAACATTGTTATCCCAACGGTAGGGTGTTGGTCGGAGGCCTGCTTTATCCTCTGTACCGAAACGAAAAAACGACTCGTAAATATTCGTCTATGTTTGGTCGTAGCGGCAGGTTCGACACAAAATTTATCGTTGATGGTATCGTCTGTGAGGGAATAGGTGAATCTGATAATGATTTCGATGTTGAAATAAACACCTTAATAAATAATATAAAGAACTCATATAGATAATGTCGCAGTTGATGACGGCTATTATGCAAGAACTACTATGGATAAATATATAGAGATTGATAACTACAATACCATTGCCGAACTCATTGTTCCGGGACAGGTTTTTAGACATTACGCTTTTCAGAACATCGAGTTTGGTCGCGAGGTAATCTGTTGCCGATTTTCGGATTGTATCTTCTTTGGCTGTACTATGCCCGAGGAGGTGCGTCGATACTTGGGCGAGGATTGTTACTTCTTTCCCAAGATGAATGTTTTGTATAATATGTTTCGCGCCTCTCTGTACTCGCCTGCGGAACTTTATAACGGATTTAACCCACAATCTCCCGATAGCTATTCGGCCTGTTTCGATGCAAGGGTATATACCCATTATATGAACAAAGGTAAGCAGGCAGGTGATATTGCCGAGACTTTTGCCCGTACTATGCACGACCACTCTATAAGCGATGCTCTGTATGATATGCTTTCATTGTACGACGAACGTAGCGTCGTTGCGGTGATGGGCGGACACGCTCTTTTGCGCACCGATGCCACCTATCGCAGTGTGGTGATTATGGGCAAGCATCTTACCGAGCGTGGCGCGCTAATGGTAACAGGTGGCGGTCCGGGAGCGATGGAGGCAACCCATTTAGGCGCTTGGCTGGCGGGACGAGACGATGCTGCCGTCGATGAGGCTCTTGAGATATTGCAATCTTCGCCATCCTACAAAGATGACGGGTGGTTATCTTCGGCATTCGAGGTAATGGAGCGTTTCCCGCGTGTAGGAGAGTATAGGAGCATTGGTATTCCCACGTGGTTCTACGGTCACGAGCCTGCTACACCTTTTGCGACACACATTGCAAAATATTTTGATAACAGCATACGCGAGGATGGTCTATTGGCAATAGCAAAGGGTGGAGTAATATACTCGCCGGGAAGCGCAGGAACAATGCAGGAGATTTTTCAGGATGCGGCACAGAATCACTATCTCACCTGCGGATATGCTAGTCCAATGGTCTTTTTCGGCAGTGAATATTGGACCAAGAGGTTCCCCGTTTACTCAATGCTGACATCATTGCATTGTAAAGGGTGCTACAAGAATTTGCTTCTTTCGCTTACCGATAATCCCGACGAGGCGGTGG
>JAGCKB010000206.1 GCA_017647725.1 Bacteroidaceae bacterium | reverse complement strand
TACTCTCTCGGTGAACAACAACCTCGATATCTTCGACAGGCTTGCCAAAAAGCCAGACGGCTTCAATTACCTCAAGCCCCTTGTTCATCAAAGTTGCCGAGTCGATGGTGATTTTTGCACCCATACTCCAGTTGGGGTGCTTGAGCGCCTGTGCCTTTGTCACTGTCTGCAACTGCTCGGGGGTATATGAGCGGAAAGGACCTCCCGATGCAGTGAGAATCAGTTTCTCTATGCGGTTGTGCTCCTCGCCTGCAAGGCACTGGAATATTGCCGAGTGCTCCGAGTCGACAGGCATAATGGGTACTTTGTACTCGTTGGCAAGGCGTGTGATGAGTTCTCCTGCAACCACCATTGTCTCTTTGTTGGCAAGCGCAATGGCCTTACCTGCTTTGATGGCCTCAATAGTGGGGCGCAATCCCGAGAATCCTACCATAGCTGTTACAACAACGTCTATAGGCTCGGACAGTACAATCTCGCATATTGCTTCGTATCCTGCATATACTTTTATGGGTAGGTCGGCAAGTGCTTCTTTCAGTTTTTCATATTTTGTTTCGTCGGCAATGACAACTGCTTCGGGATTGAATTTGCGTGCTTGTTCAATAAGTTCATCGACGCGACTTTTGGCTGTCAGAGCATATACTTCGAAACATTCGGGATGTTCCTCTACAACCTGTAGTGTCTGTGTGCCTATTGAGCCTGTCGAGCCTAATATCGCAATTGCTCTCTTGTTTTCTGTTTTCATAGTTATATTTGTCTCTCTTTATTATCTTTAAAACTTCTTAGAATGCTATATATATGTTGGGGTCGAGTGCCTCGCCTCTGTGCCATAGCTCGAGGTGTAAATAGGGCTTCGAGTGTGTCTCGTTACTGTTCTTTTCGTCGCCCTCTTGGCTTTTCTCTACTGCAATGTCGCTACCGAGGATTGCAATTACATCACCTGCGGTGACCTTGTCGCCCACTCTCTTAAGCAGTCGGTAGCAGCTGCGGTAAACCGAAACAAGTTCTTCGTTATGTTGCAGGGCTATTGTGTAGCCGTCGTTGGCTGTGTAGTCGCTCATTATCACTGTGCCGTCCCAAATGGCAAGAACACTCTCGTTGGGATTTTCGGCAATGTCCACTCCGTAGTGTCCCTCTTTGGGGTTAAAGTGCTTTATGAGCATTCCTCGTGTGGGTCGGTGGAAACTTATTCCTTGTAGTGTACCCACGTTGCTTGCGTGTGAGATAAGGTTGTAGCGCTCGTGTTCCTCATACTCTTTGGTAAACTCCTGCTCAAGAGGAGTGGCGTCAATGGGGTAGTTGGTTGCGTATGTATAGGGCAGTGTGTCGCCTTTTGCTGTGGTGTCAATGCTTGTCTCTATACCTCCATCGAATATCGCCTTTACATTGCTGATGTATCGTCCCTGCTTGTCGACCTCATTTTTCAGTGAGTCTATTGTAAGGGCATAGTTAACGAGCTTTTCGCGTGTGCGGTCATTGGCATATCCGGGCAGATACTCGACAACCGGGGTAAAGACAAGGATTAGATACACAACACCTATGACTAAAAGCAACGAAAAGAAAAGCGATAGAATTACCCATAATGGCGATACGTAGAAACCGAAAGCATTGTCATACTTACTTTCGTTCTGTATCGTGAGCCTGTACTTGCGTGTGAGCTTGCTCTTGAGTATTCTTTTCTTTTTGTTATTATTCTTATTCTCGTTCTCCATAGGAATTTATATAAGGCCCTCGGGTAGGTTGAATAAAATGTGTCGTTTTTTATGGTCTATTTTCTCGATAAACTCCTCTTGTGCAGGGATGAGTATCTCTTCGTCTCCTCTTTCAATTACAAAAAGGGTGTTTATTGTGCTGTCGTCGATGTCGACAATGCTGCCAAGAGTGCCTGTGTTTGCATCCTCGGTAGTGAATCCTCGAAAATAGCTCCAGCTATAGTTGTCGCTCTCCTCAATCCATTCGCGTGGGATAAATACCTCGCGGTTGGTAAGGAAACGTACCTCATCGGCGCTGTTCATCCGTTCTACTTTGACTATGAGGGTGTCGTTGTTCTTGCTCTTTTTGTATTCAAAGAAGAATGGAACCAATATACCGTCAATCTCCACAGCAACAAAGTCGCACTCGTCGCCCAGGGTGAAACTTTCGCCTAAGAGTCCTATCTCGCCTTTTGTGCCGTGAGGCTTAAGGAATTTTCCAAAGTATGTAAAATCGTCTTTTTTTAACATTGTGCTCCTCTCTTATGAACGGGTTATTTTTGCTCCAATCTGGTTGAGGCGCTGTTCAAGGTTCTGATAGCCTCGGTCAATCTGGTCGATATTGTCGATGCGGCTCTGTCCCTCGGCACTCATTGCTGCTATGAGCAGCGCTATTCCTGCGCGAATGTCGGGTGAACTCATCGAGCGTGGACGTAATTTAAACTGTCGGTCGTGGCCTATTACTACAGCGCGGTGAGGGTCGCACAAGAGAATCTGTGCTCCCATATCAATGAGCTTATCGACGAAGAAAAGGCGACTCTCGAACATTTTCTGGTGGATGAGAACGCTTCCCTTTGCTTGGATGGCTGTAACAAGCAGCACGCTCAAAAGGTCGGGGGTCAGTCCCGGCCAAGGGGCATCGCTGATACTCATTATAGAGCCGTCGAGGAACGATTCAATCTCGTAATGCTCCTGCGCGGGAATGAAGATATCATCGCCCTGCTGCTCGAAATAGACACCTAAACGTCGGAAACTCTCGGGTATTATACCTAAATTGCCAAATGAGACATCCTTTATTGTTATCTCGCTCTGTGTCATTGCTGCCATACCGATGAAGCTACCTACCTCAATCATATCGGGGAGGGCGCGATGGCGGCAACCGCCAAGAGATACTACGCCCTCTATTGTGATGAGGTTGCTGGCTATTCCCGAAATCCTTGCACCCATCTTGCACAGCATACGGCACAGCTGTTGTATGTAGGGCTCGCAGGCTGCATTGTATATTGTGGTAGTGCCCTCGGCAAGGGCTGCTGCCATTATAATATTGGCAGTACCTGTTACCGAAGCCTCGTCGAGTAGCATATAACAACCTTTCAGTTTTTTTGCCTCTATGCAATAGATGCCTTTCTCTTCGATGTGATGGAATGAGGCTCCAAGCTTTTGCAGACCAAGCAGGTGGGTGTCAACGCGGCGACGACCTATCTTATCGCCTCCGGGCGTCGATAGTGTGGCACGCCCGAAACGGGCAAGCAGCGGACCAATGAACATTACCGAGCCGCGCAGTTGGGCACAACCCTCTATATATTCGTCACTCTCGAGATAATCGAGGTTTATATTGCGTGCCTGAAATGTGTAGCAACCGGGCCCGTTCTTCGACACTGCCACGCCCATATTCATAAGTTGCTGTATAAGGTTGTTTACGTCAGCAATATCGGGGATGTTCTCTATTGTCACCTCTTCGTCGGTGAGCAGGGTGGCGCAAATCTCCTGCAGAACTTCGTTCTTTGCTCCCTGAGGAGTGATGCTGCCTTGCAGTTTGTGTCCTCCCTCTATGATAAATGATGCCATAATCTCTTTTTATTTTGTCGAGGCAGAAGAAATCTTTTGCAACCAAGAATAGTTCTGCCCGAAATTAAAACTCTCTTAATATTTCTTTTTGAACACCTTTTTTCGTTTGGGCTGGTTTCGGCTCTGATAGTCGTTCTTTGTTCCACCCAGACGTATCTCGCCCTCGCTGATATCTATCTTCCCTTTTGAATAGACGCGCAGGTCATCGAAAATACGCTTGTCCTCTACACCATCTTTGTTCCAGGTGATGTAGTTCTTTTTCATCTGAATGAGAATGAGCTCTATGAGTCGGTCGCGCTCCTCGCCATCCTCTAATGTGCAGGCGTGCTCAATCATCTCCTCTACAATGCGGCCATAGTGACGGAGTGTAATCTCGCCTTTCTGGTAGGGTATGCGTGTGGGAGGCTCGGTAAATTTCTCCTCCTTTATTACCTCGACAGGATAGTCAATGTCAAGCGCAAATCCCGACATTATGGCAAGGTGGTCCCACAGTTTCTGTTTGTAGTTGGGTAGTTCGTTGCGCAGATTAGGGAACATACTGCTCATAATCTGTACTATCGTCTCGGCACAGCGCTGACGCTCGTTGCGGTCTTCTATTGTCATTGCGTGGTCGACCATCTTCTGCACCGAGCGTCCATACTCGGGCAGGGGTAGTCTCTTTTGCTTGGTGTTATATTCCATCATAGCTCTTTAGAACTTGCTTTTTCAGATTAATTTTTTTGGTTGTGTGGCAATAAAGTCTTTCAGATAGAAAGGCTCGAAATAGGCATTATCTTCGAACCGCTCGACAAGAAAAGCGCGCTCGGCAAGAGGCATCATCCATTTTGCCAATGGGTTGCGGTGGCCGTCAAGGAAACGGGCGTTGGGGTGCGTGATAATCTCTTTGCATTTCTCGGCACCGTTGCCAAAAAAGTACACAGGTGCGCGGTCGAGATATTCAGTAAAGCTGTCGCTCTCGACAACCACTGCGCTTGTTGGCATTACTGCGTTAAGGGCGCGGTCGTATACAGTGGCATATACCTCGGTTCGACGCGCGTCTATCATTGGGCAGAATAGTGCATCGTCGGGAATATCGTCATTGAAAAGCACCGGTACGCACATAATTGCTGTGGTGGGTAGTGCTATGAGCGGGAGATTGCGTCCGTAACACACTCCTTTGGCTGTCGATGATGCTATTCGCAGGCTGGTGTAAGAACCGGGACCGCAACTAAGCGCAATGGCTTCAATTTTTCGTCCTCTATCATCGGCGTATGATATCGCCTCCTCGACAAATGGTGCAAGTACTTTTGCGTGCGAACGCTCTTCGCTGTTCTTTTTTTCGAAAAAAACATCCCCATCTTCGCTCAGCGCCACTGAACAAATTTCGGTAGATGCCTCAATATGTAAAATTACTGCCATTGTTTTATAATCTGGTTTATTGTTTGTAAACTCGGGTGTAACCCCGTTTTTTTTCTTTTGCGAATGTTTTTACATACGAGCAAGAAATGCAAAACTTGATTTGATTTTTCAAGGCGTGTGCAGGCGACATTCGCAGTTTAGCGCAAATGTACGAATTTAAAGTGTAATATTATAATAAATAATATTTTTTAATAAAGTATTACAGGCTAAAAAGCGATTAAAATACTCTTCGGGTACAATTTTAGTGCGTATAGCTCTTGTTTGACGATATTTTTCGTATCTTCGCATCATAAATGAAAAATAGCTATGATATATTCAATGACCGGCTACGGTAAGTCCGTAGCACTGTTTCAGGATAAGAAAATTTGTGTCGAGATTCGTTCGCTTAATGGTAAGGCAATGGATCTTTCCACTCGTATGGCACCGCAATACAAGGCCTATGAAATGGATATTAGAGCAATGATTACCGGCCGTCTCGAACGTGGAAAGGTAGATTTTGCGCTATATATAGAGCAGAGCGAAAAGGCTGATACCCCCTCGCTGAACGTTGCTGTTATGCAGTCGTACTTAGAACAGATGCGAGCTGCTGCCGAGGCTACAGGTGTGGCTATGCCCGAAAATGCAATGGAACTGCTCCTACGTCTGCCCGATGTTGTTACTCGAAAAGAGGTCTACGAGGTTGGCGAGGATGAGTGGCAAATTGTTCGCGAGGCTGTGGAAAAGGCTATTGAGGAACTTATGGATTTTCGTCGTCAAGAGGGTGATGCCTTGTCAAATAAATTCCGAAAAAATATTGAACGTATAGGGGAACTTCTCGTCTCGGTCGAACCTTATGAAAAAGAGCGTGTCGAGAAGATACGTGCGCGCATTGTCGATAATCTTCAGAAAATGGTTGGTATCGAGTACGATAGCAACTGTCTTGAACAGGAACTTATATATTATATCGAAAAGCTCGATGTAAACGAGGAAAAACAACGCCTTACCAATCATCTTGAGTATTTTATCGAGATAATGAATGGCCCTATCGGACAGGGTAAGAAATTAGGCTTTATAGCGCAGGAGATGGGTCGTGAAATTAACACTTTAGGCAGCAAAAGCAACAATGCCCAGATGCAGAATATTGTTGTAATGATGAAAGACGAATTGGAGCAGATAAAGGAACAGGTACTTAATGTAATGTAAAAATTAATTACTTATAATTGGCGATTATGAATAAAGGTAAACTTGTTATATTTTCGGCTCCCTCGGGTTCGGGAAAATCGACATTGGTCAATTATCTTATGGAACAGGGGTTGTCGTTCGGCTTCTCAATATCGGCAACCAGCCGACCACCTCGTGGCAACGAGAAGGATGGTGTCGAGTATTTTTTCTTCACTCCCGAGGAATTTAGTGCAAAGATTGCTGCCGATGAGTTTGTAGAGTATGAAGAGGTATATCCCGGACGTTTCTATGGTACGCTGAAATCACAGGTCGAGGAACAGCTCGAACGACAGAACATTCTCTTTGATGTTGATGTTGTAGGAGGTTGTAACCTTAAAAAATATTACGGAGAGCGTGCTTTGTTCATATTTGTGCAGGCTCCATCTATCGAGGTTCTGCGCAGTCGTCTTGTGGGACGCGGCGATACAGCTCCCGAGGAGATTGAAAAGCGTTTGGCGAAGGCCGAACACGAGATGACCTACTCGCAATATGCCGATGAGGTTATCATAAATGATAATCTCGACACTGCAAAAGCGCAGCTTATGACTGTTATAAAGGAATTTCTTGCAAAGTGATACGTTGCTTTTTTATCGGTCGATGGAGCAGAAGATAAGGACAATAATATTCGGCGGTAGCTTCGATCCTATACACGTGGGACATACTGCGCTTGCAGCCGAGGCCCTTCGGCAGAATCTTGCCGACGAGGTGTGGTTTATGGTCTCTCCTCTGAATCCGCATAAGCAGGGACAACAACTCACTCCCGAGGAGCAACGACTCGAGATGGTGCAGTTGGCGATAGAGGACGAACCACGTTTTAAAGCATCTGATTTTGAGTTTACTCTTCCACGGCCTTCTTACACGTTACACACTTTGCAGGCACTTGAAGCTGCCTATCCCGAGCGTGAATTCCTGCTGCTTATCGGCGCCGATAATTGGGAGAAATTCGACCGTTGGTATCGCGGGGATTTAATCCTCGAATGCTACCCTATAATAGTATATCCACGAGGTAACGAACAGCAACCATTACTACCGCAGGGCGTAAAATGGCTGGCTTCGGAGCTGTATGATATAAGTTCGACACAGATACGTGAGTTGGTGGCCTCGGGTGCTGATATTCAAGGCTCTGTATCTCAAAAAGTCTCAGAATATATAAATAAGAATAGATTATACAAATGAAAAGATTCTCTGTAATAACACTTATACTGCTTCTTTTTACTGTTGTGGTTCGTGCACAAGAACCAATTACCAAATATCCCGATATG
>JAGCKB010000205.1 GCA_017647725.1 Bacteroidaceae bacterium | reverse complement strand
ATATGTCAACCCATTCAGTTGGTCGGATGGGTACGAGGTGTTGTATTTCGATGATGAGGAACTGCTCGAAGAGCCTCTCAATGTCTATCACGAAGTTCTGCGAGTGTGGCTCGAGGATTCCGACTACTTGCTCCCGGTAAACAGGATGCACACAATGACCTTTGAAGAGGGCTACTCATACTTTGGCGACTGCGACCGTTATTTTGAAGAACGACTCGACCAACTGCGATGCGATTTTTCCGAAGAGGCCATTGATGCCTACCTACAGAAACATCGAGGCAACTATG
This sequence comes from Bacteroidaceae bacterium, assembly GCA_017647725.1. GTDB lineage: Bacteria > Bacteroidota > Bacteroidia > Bacteroidales > Bacteroidaceae > HGM04593. The sequence goes on along the minus strand of JAGCKB010000205.1, from coordinate 21,018 downwards.
GCAGTCGCATAGGCGGATATTGTGATTTTGCACAGTACGACCCGCGTCACGACGACTCTCTAATGCATATTCTTCAACTCGACAGCGAAGAGGGAATAAATTTCTGCGATTGCGGAGTGCTGCATCTGTTTATAAATAAGGAGAGTGCCGAGGCTAAGGATTGGGAAGATACAATAAGATATGTCGATTGGTACTAAAAAAACAGTTGTTTTTATATAGATAAGGATGGTAGAAAAAGAATCTACTATCCTTATTTTTTCTCTCTACGGATAGAAATGTACAGCTCTATCTGGGCCCTATTATACAACTATTGTTAATAAATCTAAAAAAAGAAGGTTGTAATTCTGTAATTTGTTGACAAGATAGTGTGTCTCTATTATTTTAGTGGGGGAAGACTTGGAAAAATACCGAAGGCTGTTTTATTCCAGGTGATACAATAGAACTTAGCGCAGACGGGAAAAATTATGAGATATACGATAGAGGGAAGAAAAAAGAATTATTTGACTTTTTTGAAAAATACGGGCAGGTGGGTATAAAAATAAATGTAGGCCCTCATTTTGAAGAACTTTATAAATAATGAATATTATGAAACGACAGTTTTTAGCGCTAATGCTCTTGGTAACTACGATACTGACAGCTACGGCACAGAATTTCCCAGTAGATACTGTACGCATCAACAAAGCGTACAAAGTTTTAATGAGTGGAGAACGCACCACCGAAACAGAAATGGAGTTCTTAGAGGCTTATCCCACAACGTGGTTAGAGTTTTATATGACTTACAGTTTTATGTATAATGAGGACGGTAACTATGAAATGTGCGATATGTGCAGTGAACATATTATCACACTTATTTCCTTAACACATATAAACGATACTATACAATGCAAGAAAATAGTGAATCTTAGCATCGGAATGAAAGAAACCGGGGAGTGTACAGGAATTTTTCAGTCATATTTGGTAAACTATGTTTTAAAAAATGACAAATTAGTATTGGATTACCTTTCAAAATTAAGAAAAGGGCATCAAATGCAATTTTGGCAATTTTGTTGGTCAACTGTAACAGAGTGTAATTGGGCCGATGTTTTTGTTCAATTATACAATCGTAACCGTTTGATGTACCCCAAACAGATGGAAATGTCGCGCATTGCTTTTGAGTATTTCTACGATGGAATAAACTACCCCATATTACTACCACACAAATATGAGGAGTACAAACGAAAACACGATGACCGAAGTTATAAACACGTTTTTAATGGCTACAGAGACGCCTATTTGGAGTAAGAAGGTACTATTATTAAATATTGGTGTCCGGTAAAACGTAACGAATCTATTAAATGCTCATTTGTAAAATAAAGTAGAAAAAATGACAAAAATACTTGCTTATATGTAAACTATGCTTTACATTTGTAGCGGTGATATGAATAATCTTGGGTTGTGCAGTCATTTGCCGGCTCCGATTGTGCTCCCCGATATATTGTTAACCGTTAAAAAAGTAAGATTATGAAAAATGTATTTTTGTTACCCAACAGATGTAAAATCTGGGGTAAGATTATTTTTATTCTCTCGGCCCTCTTTGGTATTTACATCCTTTTTATAGAGGAATCTTATCTGGTCTTGAATTTTGACTTTATGCAGGCTCTGAAGAATAATATTGCCATCATAGGTTCTTTGGTGGGACTATCGCTTGTGGCATTCTCGCGCGAGCCTGTCGAGGATGAGTTTGTAATGTCGCTTCGTGCCGATGCACTGATAAAAGCTCTCGCCATCGATTGTGTACTTATTGTACTATGTGCGCTCTTTATCTACGGTGGAAGTTATTTCTATTATCTCTCCTTCTCGCAGTATATTGTGCTGCTGCTGTATATTTTTATTTTCCGATACAATATCTATAAACACCTCGGTAGCAATGAAGAATAGTATAAGAGTAGAGAGGGCTGTTGTCGATATTTCGCAACAACAGCTTGCCGATGCAGTGGGTGTTAGCCGTCAGACGATAAATGCCATAGAGAAGGGTCGCTTCGTCCCCTCGACAGTGCTTGCGCTAAAGATTGCACGGTATTTTAATAAAAAAGTGGATGACATTTTTGTTCTCGACGATGAGGATTGATAAGAGTATGTTGCTGCGTCAATAGTTTGTTGACGCAGCAACTATTTTTAAGGAAAAGAGAATATCCTCGTTTATACAGCCTCCTACATTGTAAATAGCAGACTGGCGTCAATGTCCATCTGTGCTATGCTATAGCCGCTGCTTGCAATGGTATCAATATTTGCAAACTCGTATTCCTCTTTGTTGCTGTATATACTGTTTGGTGTGAAAAAACCAGCTATAAAACCTGCTACTGATGCTGCAAGCAGCCAATAGGGCGATATGAGGTGCAGATTTCTTCTCTTTTTAAGATAGGGACGGCAGGTTCGTGGCAATATTGCAGCCTCACTGCTGTTGCGCTCCTCTTTTAGAAGTGATATAAACTGCTGTATATCCTCTTCTTTCTCTAATTCTTTTAGCTTATCGTCTGTCATAATTCCTAAATTATATTTTGTACTTTTTCATTTTCTCTCTAATGCTTTCGAGAGCGTGGTGTAGGCGAGATTTAACTGTTCCCTCGGGACAATCCACTATTTGAGCAACCTCGGTAGTTGATAACTCTTCGATATATCGTAATATAAACACCTCGCGCTGCGCTGTGGGCAGTGCATCTATCGCTTTGTGCAACATTTTGTTAATCTGTTCGCCGTCTATCGTCTGCGGTTGTTCCGTCGCAGGCTCCTCTTGTTCCATCTGCTCTTGTGAGAAACGCTCAAGTATCTGGCGATGACGAAACTCGTTCTTGCAGATGTTGTATGCCGCACCATAGAGCCACGTACCGAAATTCTCTATTTTGTATTTGTGTCGTTTGGCATAGATACGTGTGAAAAGGTCGTGTGTCAGGTCTTTTGCCTCTTCTATGTCGCAGCCCAACATCCTTGTGAAGAAACCGCACAGCCTGCGGCTGTGACGGTTGTATAATGTGTCGAATGCGCTGTTATCGCCCCTTGCTACCTGTTGCATCAGCTGTTCGTTAGTGGGGGTATTATTTGTCGAGCTGTTGTTCATAGTGGCGTTTCTCTTCGTTCGACAATACTGTGTTGCTATCTATAATCCTCTTAAGTAATTTATGCAGTCGGTTGTATTGTTGCATATTGCCTGCCCTCTTATAGTGGTCGAGAAGCGATGCGAACACAGTGATGTAATTCATCTTTATGCGCTGGTAAACGGGGAAACTATACTCAAAGTCCTCACTGAGATAGTCGAGCAGGTAGTTATTCTCGAAATTGCGTCTTTTGGCGGCAATATTATCATAAGCCTTCTCGCTGTAACGCGACACTAATCCCTCGGAGTATAGTTTGTCGGTAAACGATGGCATAGGACTTGTCGATGAGAAGAATACCGGGCGGTTGCTATGCTTTATTATGTGCATAAACATCTTGTTGCTGTCGTGTATGTCGGCTTCCTCTATCTGTGGAATGTTTAACTTTTTGCAAATGTACTCCCTGTACTCTTTTACATACAGCAGCGGACTGCACACCGGTATTATATTACCAAACAACCCTTTGGCATTCTGCAATATAAGATACGAGTAGATAGAGAGGTCGCCCGAACCAATGATGATGCCCCACTCGGGAAGTCCCGACATCTCGTTATAGAAGTGATTGAGTATGGAGGTTGGGAAGTCACCGCTGCAATACCAGCGATTACATATCTCTTTTATTAGAATCTCCTCTTCGGGGTGTCTCATAAGAAGATATGCTATGTAATTGTCGTAGAACTCCACTCGGTCGAGGTTGTTCTTTATTATCTCAAGCAACTTATCCGACATTTTGTCGCAGTCGGGGTGTACGGGGCTTTTTATCCACATCTCCATAATGTAACGGGTGGGGCTGTCGGGTAGTTTCTCAATCAATAGTTTAAGTGCCCTGTTGCGTTCGTTAATCAACGACTTGTCGCTCTTATCTTCATTCTTTGTGGTTGCGTAGTGTAGGGCAGCCAGCCAATTTTGCCAACTCTCTTCGTTACTTGTGTCGGCCATTACCCTCTGTTCCCACAGCTTGCTTTGTTGAATATACCACTCTGTAGGCATCTGTACTTTTACTATTCCCTCTATCTTTTGGGGGCTATTGTCGGCTGTCTGCTTTTGTGCCATTGTCACTGTGCTACATAGGATGAATAGCACTGCAAAAATCTTTTTCATTGTTTTTTTGTCTCTTTTGGTTATAAGAAAGTGAATTTTACACGTTTTAAGCATAGCTATGCTTGGGGTTAACCTCAAATATAGAGACACACGAAAAATCCCGAGGTTCAAAATTCCTCGGGATTTCTTCTGCTTTTTCGGTCAATTAGATAATTAGAAGCTTCTTAACCCTATACGCCCTTTAAACGAAAATAGGCTCCAATGGCAACTGCGATAAGAAACAGACCTGCTGTGCCATAGAACCATCGGCTTTTGGTGCGGCCAAGATATCGTACTATAGGCGCTGCGTTTCTCGATGCAAAAAACCATTCCCAATCGAGCAGCGCTGCCAGAAATACCACAATGCCACCGATTAGGAATATTGTTTGCAGAATATTGTGTATAATCATCCTTTATTCGGCACTTTCCATTGTCCATCCTTGAGCACGAAGCTGCATCTCTACACCGTCGCGTGTAATCATAGCATTACCCATGCTCTCAGATACAATATGTCCTATTACGCGTATGTCCTTCATTGCTGCAACCTTCTCGTGGTCGGCAATGGGAACGGTGAATAGTAATTCATAATCCTCGCCACCGTTCAAGGCGCAGGTCATTACATTCATATTCAGCTCCTCGGCCATAATTGCAGTTTGGTAGTCGATGGGGATACGCTCCTCGTATATGCGGCAACCCACGCCACTCTGTTTGCAGATGTGCATAAGCTCCGATGAGAGGCCGTCCGAAATATCAATCATTGCAGTGGGGCGTATGTTCTCCTCGTGCAGGCGCTCTATGATGTCGCGTCTGGCCTCGGGCTTAAGCTGACGCTCAAGAATATACTCTTTTCCTGCAAAATCGGGCTGAATGTCCTTGCCTGCTGTCGCAATCTTCTCGCGCTCAAGCAGTTGAAGTCCCATATATGCTGCTCCTAAATTGCCGCTTACGCATATAAGGTCGGTCTCTTTTGCAGTGCTGCGTTTCACTGCTGTGCCTTTGGGTGCTGTTCCCGTTACAGTGATGCTTATTGCAAGACCTGTGAGCGATGCCGATGTGTCGCCACCTGCAATGTCGACACCGTGCTGTGCGCAAGCGAGTCGCAGACCATCGTAAAAGTCCTCTACATCCTCAATGCAGAATTTCTTGCTTAGGGCAAGCGATACGGTTATCTGCTTGGGAGTACCGTTCATCGCATATATATCCGAGAAATTCACCATTGCAGCTTTGTAACCAAGATGCTTCAAGGGAAAATAGGTAAGGTCGAAATGTATTCCCTCCATAAGCAGGTCGGTGCTTATGAGTACCTCCTCGTCGCTGCTGAATTGCAGTATTGCCGCATCGTCGCCAACGCCTTTAACCGTCTCTTTATTGACAGGCTTGATATCCGATGTAAGACGTTCTATAAGACCAAACTCACCGATGGTCGAAATTTCGGTTCTTTTATTAGTGTTCATATTAGAAGCTGTTTATATTTCTAAAAAAAATATTCATATAGAAGCTGACGGTTAAATTTAAACAGCTTCTTAGATATAATAAAAAAGTGGTGTGCCATTTGAAATCTTGACACACCCTTTTGTGTTATAAATTTTGATTAAGCGCGGTTTACAATCTCGCGGAAGATTGTAGTCATACGGGGCTGAGCCTCGTCGGCTGCCTTCTGTACCTCCTCGTGGCTCACCTCTACCACAACACCCTCGATGCCAAGGTCGGTGATAACAGAGATTCCAAACACGCGGATGCCGCAGTGACGGGCAACGATAACCTCGGGGACGGTTGACATACCAACGGCGTCACCACCCATACGGTGGAACATTACATACTCGGCAGGTGTCTCGAATGTGGGGCCCTGTGTGCCAAGATATACACCCTCGACAACGCGGATGCCCTTCTCGGCAGCAATCTCCTTAGCCATTGCAATAAGCTCGGGGTTGTAGGTCTTGCTCATATCGGGGAATCGGTCGCCATAAGGGATGTTCTTTCCACGCAAGGGATGTTCGGGGAAGGTGTTGATGTGGTCGGTGATAATCATAAGGTCGCCGATGAGAAAATCGGGGTTCATACCACCTGCCGCGTTAGATACAAAAAGAGTCTTAATGCCAAGCTCGCGCATCACACGTACGGGGAAAGTAACCTCTTTCATAGAGTAACCCTCGTAGTAGTGGAAACGTCCCTGCATTGCCATAATCTCCTTGTTGCCAAGCTTACCGAAGATGAGCTTGCCCGAGTGACCCTCTACTGTCGATAAGGGGAAATTGGGAATATCCTCGTACTTAATCTCATATTTATCGGTAATCTCATTTACGAGGCTGCCAAGTCCTGTACCAAGAATAATTGCGGTCTCGGGATGTGTTGTCATTTTTGCCTTAAGAAAATCGGCTGTCTCTTGAATTTTCTGTAACATAATTCTATTATTTAATTAATTAATGATTTTACTTTTTGTGTTACCAATGCCTCGAACTCCTCGCGCTTGCCATCGAGAAAATCGACCTCTATAGGCAGGGCATATATATTCTCTCTTATGCTTTGTGGCAATGATGGTAGCGATGTCAGTCGTGCTGCATCCTTTTCGGTGGTTATAATCAGTTTTTCGCCTTTTAACTTGTCGAATGTGTCGGCAATACTATTTATCTCGCCCTCGCTGAAATTGTGGTGGTCGGCAAACTGCTTGAGTGTCACTGTTGCACCACGACGTTCAAGCTCGGCTTTCAGTGGGGCGGGCTTTGCTATTCCAGTGAGCAGCAGGATGTTACAGTCTTTGTCTATTCTGCACTCTCTGTTGCCACCATCGGCAAAGATGGGGTAGGGTGTACCGTATTTCATCATCGAAAAAAACAACTGTGCACCTCGCTTTGTTTGCAGCATATCTCGGCAAAGCTCTTTGCGCTCCTCGCTCATATCAATGGGGCACTTTGTCACTATTATTATGTCGGCACGCTCTATGCCTGCCATCGACTCGCGCAGGCGTCCTATCGGTAGCACTGTGTCGCGCCACACAGGGCGGTTGTTGTCGACGAGCAGAATATTAAGTCCGGCCTTTACATAGCGGTGCTGATAGGCATCGTCAAGCAGTACTACCTGCGGCGGGTGCTTCTCGTTCAAAAGCTGCTCTATGCCGTGGACACGTTTTTCGTCGACGGCAACCGTAATATCTTTGAATTTGCTTTTTATCTGAAAAGGCTCGTCGCCAATCATAGGCATTGTCGTTTCGGCAGTTGCCTTATGGAAACCTCTGCTTTTGCGGCCGTAACCTCGGCTAAGTACTGCAACCTTATATATATTGCCAAGCAATTTAATAAGATACTCGGTGTGAGGCGTTTTTCCTGTACCACCTACTGTTATATTACCTATGCATACTACCGGGATGGCGAAAGTAGTACTCTTGAACAATCCGCACTCAAAAGCTCTGTTGCGCACCGATGTTACCCAATGGTATGGGTTTATAGCATCCAATATCCTATATAAAACTGCTCTTTTTGGCATTGCTTTTACTTTACTTCGCGAAATTAGTTAAAACTTCGTAAGCGACACAATATTTTTCCTTTTCTTTCGTATTTTTTAGTGTGTACGGCACAAAGATTCTAATATTTTAAGATGTTTTTGCATTTTAACGAAAGGTTTTTGCCTAAATGTTTACGAGATTGAAAAAAATAACTTATTTTTGCCCGAGATTGTCGTGCAATTTATAGTTTTTTATACTTTGCCGTCAAATGATGGGTGCCTGAAGATTTGGAAAGATGCTCGAGTGGCTGAAGAGGCACGCCTGGAAAGCGTGTATACGTCAAAAGCGTATCGGGGGTTCGAATCCCCCTCTTTCCGCACGAAGACAGAGAATATATTAATGTTAACTTAAATAATCAATTCCTAAAAAATTACACACATGAAAAAGATTTTTGCAATCGTTGCAATGTTGGGTATGTTCACATTCGGTGCTACCCAGGTAATGGCTCAGGATGCTGCTGCACCCGAGGCACAGACAGAACAAGTTGATAGCGCTGCTGCTGAGACTCCCGCTGAGGAGGTAGCAGAGACTCCTGCTGAGGCTCCCGTAGAGGAGGTTGTAGAGTCTGAGGGTTTCCACAAGACACTTAAGACTAAGTTCATCGAGGGTGATGCTTCGTTTATGGCTCTCGTTGCAGTTGCTATGGTTATCGGTCTTGCATTTTGCGTAGAGCGTATTATCTATTTGAGCCTTGCTCAGGTTAACACCAAGAAGCTTATGAACGCTATCGGTGCAGCTCTTGAGAAGGGTGATGTTGAGAAAGCTAAGACAATCTGCCGCGAGACTCCCGGTCCCGTTGCTTCTATCTGCTATCAGGGTCTTCTCCGTATCAACGACGGTCTCGATGTAGTTGAGCGTTCAGTTGTATCTTACGGTAGTGTTAAGGCTGGTGAGCTTGAGAAGGGTTGCTCTTGGATTACACTGTTCATCGCGATGGCTCCTTCACTCGGATTCTTGGGTACTGTGATTGGTATGGTTATGGCATTCGACGAGATTGAGAGAGCTGGTGATATTTCTCCGACAGTCGTTGCCGGTGGTATGAAGGTGGCTCTTATCACAACTATCTACGGTATCGTCGTAGCTCTTGTACTTCAGGTATTCTACAACTTTATTCTTACCAAGATTGAGGATATCACAGCCGATATGGAGGATTCTTCAATCATTCTTCTTGATATGCTTACAAAGTACAATCTTAAGAAGTAATTTCTAACAGCTTAAATTTGATTTATATTATGAAAGCTGGAGTTGAAAATAAAATTTCTAGAATAGTATTTATATTGCTGATGGTTATAACAGTCGCTGTACTTGTACTGTTTGCATTCGTTGGCTTTGATAATACTATTATGTTGAAGAGCGGTGTTAAAACCGATCCCGAGAATCTTGATGCCTTAATGTATTGGATGTATTCTCTATTAGGTTTGGGTATTGTAAGCGTATGCGTTATGGGTATAATGCAGTTGCTCTCTGACCTTAAGGGTGCATTAAAGGGTATCTTGTATTTGGCTGTTTTTGCTGCAATATTTGTTGTTGCATATTCTCTTGCAGATACAGCTCCTGTAATGAAGAGTGGTAAGGCTTACACTGTAGAGGCTGACCTGATTCTTGCAGATGTTTGTATTTATGTTCAGTACGTTCTGTTGGTAGCTACTACTGTATTTACAGTTATTGCTCTTTCAGGTGTAACTAAGGTATTCAATAAGGTTAAAGAGTAATATTTTATAAGATGGCAAAAGGAAAAAAGAAAGTACCGGGAATTAACGCCAGTTCAACGGCCGATATCTCGTTCATCCTTCTCATCTTCTTCCTTGTGACGACATCAATGAACAGCGATGCCGGTTTGCACGTACGCCTCCCGAACCCTCCCGATGAAAACATCGAGCAGGATCCTCCCAAGGTTAAGCAGCGTAACACAATGGTTGTTACCGTGAATATGCATAACCAGATTCTTGCTAAGGTGGGTAACAGCGAGTCGAAAGAGGTGCAGGTGGGTGAGCTGCGTCAGTTGGCCAAGGATTTTATCGAGAACCGCGATAACGACGCTAAATTGCCCGAGTTACATGCCGTAGAGTTGCCCGCACCTTTCGGTGTACAGAATATTACAAAGAACCACGTAATATCTTTTGTTACCGACCGTGCTACAGGCTACGACTTGTATTTCCAGATTGAGAATGAGTTGTACGGTGCGTATAACGAGTTGCGCGACGAGCTTGCACGCAAGACATTCGGTTACGGATACAAACAGTGCAGCGAGGATCAGCAGCTTGCTATCCGTCAGTATTACAAGTGTATGATTTCTGAGGCTGAGCCTAAGAACTACGGAAACAATTAAACTAAGTACTATGAGTAAGTTTCAGAATAAAGGAAAGGCAGAAATGCCCGAATTGAATACCTCGTCTCTCCCTGACTTGATATTCTCTATCCTCTTCTTCTTTATGATTGTAACATCAATGCGTGAGGAGACTTTGAAGGTAGAGTTCAAGGCACCCCAGGGTACCGAGATTGAGAAACTTGAGCGTAAATCGCTTGCTTCTAATATCTATATTGGTAAAGCACAGCGTGAGTATCGCTCCAAGTTTGGTACTGGAAGCTGTATTCAGGTAAACGATAAGTTTATTGATGTTTCAGGAATCGCTTCATTCGTATATGATGAGCGCGGAAATCTTTCAGAGCGTGATAAACCCTATATGAAGATTGTCCTCAAGAGTGACGTAAATACCAAAATGGGTATCATCACCGACGTGAAGATGGAGCTTCGTAAAGCATACGCCCTCTCACTTGTATACCAGGCTACACAACGCTAATAGAATTATTAGAGTTATATATAAAAAAATGAGACACTTTTCGGTGTCTCATTTTTTGTTCTTATTGTATTTAGATAAGGAGTAATTCTCTCTTATATGTCACCCGACTTTGCAGGTGAATTGACTGAACTATTATTATTTCCTTATATATGTTGCAAAGGTGTAGTTATGCGCGTGCTTCTCGTCCTTGTTGTGGCTCTCGCTGCTTGTCTGCTGCCATTCGTTGCCAATAGCAGGGAAGAAGGCATCGGCCTCAGAAGGGGTATCATCTACCTCGGTAAGATGTAGAATATTGGCTTTTGGTAGCGCATATTTGTAAAGAATTTCACCGCCAATGATGTATACGGTCTCTTCTCCTTTGCAGCTCTGCAGTGCCTCGTCTAACGATGTGAACTGCTCGGCACCGGGAAATTCGCCACCCTTGCGCGAAAGGACAATGTTGCGGCGGTTGGGCAATGCACCTTTGGGGAGCGAGCGGAATGTGTTGCTGCCCATAATAATGGTGTGTCCGGTTGTCAGTTCCTTGAATCTCTTAAGGTCGTTGGGCAACCAATATATCAGTTTGTTCCCATTGCCTATTGCGCCGTTTTTCGCAACGGCGGCTATAATTGCGATATTCATACTTATCTGTTTTTTTATACTGCTACTACACCCTTGATGTGAGGATGCGCTGTGTAGTTCTCGAGACTGAAATCCTCAAATTTGAATGAGAATATATCCTTTACATCGGGGTTAATCTTCATCTGTGGCAGTGCGTATGGCTCGCGAGTGAGCTGTAGCTTGGCTTGCTCTATGTGGTTGATGTATAGATGCGCGTCGCCAAGAGTGTGTATGAACTCGCCGGCCTTAAGGCCTGTTACCTGCGCAACCATCTGTAGCAGAAGTGCATACGATGCAATGTTGAACGGTACTCCCAAGAAACAGTCAGCGCTGCGTTGGTAGAGCTGCAGGCTCAGTTTGCCATCGGCGACGTAGAACTGGAACATTGCGTGGCAGGGAGGCAGGTTCATATTTTTTATGTCGGCAACATTCCACGCATTTACGATGATGCGTCTGCTGTCGGGGTTGTGCTTAATTGTCTCAATAACCTCGCTAATCTGGTCGATGTGTCCGCCGTCATAGTCGGGCCAAGAGCGCCACTGATAGCCGTAGACGTGTCCGAGGTCGCCATTCTCGTCGGCCCACTCGTTCCATATTCTCACGCCATTTTCTTGCAGGTATTTTACGTTTGTGTCGCCGTTGAGGAACCACAAGAGCTCGTGTATGATTGATTTAAGATGTAACTTCTTTGTGGTGAGGCAGGGAAAACCCTCTTCGAGGTTGAAACGCATCTGATGTCCGAATACGCTTATTGTGCCTGTTCCTGTGCGGTCGTCTTTTCGTGTGCCCTCGTTGAGTATTCTTTCGAGTAGCGATAGGTATTGTTTCATTGTTTATCTGTTTTTTTTCAAGTTTACAAAAGTAGATATTTTTTGCTCAAGATTCAACAAATCGGGCAGTACTTTCTCTTGTAATTTCGTTGAAACTGTTAAAAAATATCTCAATATCGCCACTATGTGACTGTTGTGTGTAATTAAATGCGAATATATTATATTCGTAAGCAGGATTTTTTGTATCTTCGCGCTGAATTATGTCCTGTTTGTTCGGGATGTAAAAACTTAATTAAGGAATGGAATTGAATGCAGAATTTATAACACGCACAAAACAACTTTTTGGCGAGGCGAGGTTCGATACTTTTGTGTCGGCTCTCTCTTTGGCGCCTGTTGTGAGTGTGCGCTATAATAGGGAGAAGATTACTGTTCCCGAAAGCATTGATGCTGTTCCTTGGGCAACTGATGCTGCTTATCTTGCCGAGCGTCCTCTCTTTACGGGCGACCCGCTTTTTCATTCGGGTTGTTACTATGTGCAGGAGGCTTCGTCTATGTTCCTTGAACAGGCTATAAGACAGTATGTCGATGGCCCTGTGCGTGCGCTCGACCTTTGCGCTGCTCCCGGTGGAAAAACTACTCATCTCTTGTCGTTGCTCCCCAAAGGAAGCCTTCTTGTCTCGAATGAACCAATGCCTCTGCGTGCGCAGGTTCTTGCCGAGAATGTGATAAAATGGGGTAATCCTGCGGCGGTGGTAACACGTAATATGCCTGCCGAATTTTCTCAGTTGCGCAATTTCTTCGACGTGATTGTAGTGGATGCTCCTTGTTCAGGCGAGGGGATGTTCCGTAAGGACGATTTTGCAGTGCAGCAGTGGAGCGTGGGTAATGTTATGCAGTGTGCAGCGCGTCAGCGCGAGATTTTGCAGGATGTTTGGGAGGCGCTTCGTCCCGGAGGATTATTGGTATATAGTACTTGTACCTTTAATCGCGAGGAGGATGAGGATTGTGTTGCTTGGATAGCCGAGGAACTTGGTGCCGAGGTGCTGCCCATAGAGACGGAGCTGCAGTGGGGTATTACAGGCAACCTTACAGAGACGGGGCATCCTGTCTACCGCTTCATCCCCGGATATACTAAAGGCGAGGGTTTCTTTATGAGTCTGCTGCGTAAAGAGGGCGATAGTGCTGCACAGCAGCAACGTGTGGCAAAATTGCCTATCTGTCCCGCTAAGAGCAGGGCTCTTGTCGAGGGTTGGGTAAAAGATTCGGCGACTTACGATTTTCTGTTGCAAGAGAATAATATTATTGCCGTTCCAAAAGAGCACTCGGCTGCTGTTACCGCTTTGCAGTCGCGTCTAAGGGTATTACACGCTGCACTTCCTGTAGCACAGATAAAGAACAACAAGGTGTTGCCTTTTCACGCGCTTGCGATGAGTACAGCTCTTAATACCGAGGCGTTCAATAGGGTAGAGCTGTCGCGAGAGCAGGCGCTTGCCTATCTGCACCGCGACTCATTATCGTTGCCCGAGGCGCCCATCGGATTGCTGTTGCTTACATATGCAGGTACACCGATAGGCTTTGTGAAGAATGTAGGAAATAGAGCAAATAATATGTATCCGACCGAATGGCGCATACGAAAGAATCCCATGGAACTATAAAAACTGCTTGAAATTATTTAAAAAAACTATGAATATGAGAAAGTTAATGACAATGCTCTTGCTGTTTGTCGCAGCACAGATGTGCGCACAGTTTCATAACCCGGTAGCCTTCAAGCACGCGCTTAAGGTAGACGGCGCCGAGGCTGTTCTTACGTTCACTGCCTCTATCGAAGATGGATGGCACTTGTACTCAACCGACCTTGCCGAGGGTGGTCCCACATCAGCCACCATTAACATAGACAAGATTGAGGGTGCCGAACTTGTTGGTAAACTTACACCCGGTGCCGGTGTTATAGAGAAGTTCGACCCAATGTTCGATATGACAGTAAGGTATTTCGAGATTGCAGCCACATTTACACAGAAGATTAAGATAACTGCTCCCGAGTATAAAATCGAGGGTTATCTTCAGTATGGCAGTTGTAACGACGAGAACTGCCTTCCTCCCACAAATTACGACTTTACTCTCAAAGGAACAGCCGACATAAAGGCTGCCGCTTCTGTCGAGAAACCAAAGAAGGCCGAGGTAAAAGAGGTAAAGAGTGCCGAGGTAAAGGGTGCTGAGGTAAAGAATACCGAGGTAAAGAGTGAAGCGGTTGAGATGACACCCCTGCAACCTGCTCAAGAGGTTACCGAGAATGCCGAAGTTAATATCGACCAGTTGTGGACTCCCGTAATAGACAAGTTAAAGAGCTATGAGGAGACAACCGACCGTTCGTTGTTAATGATATTCCTATTGGGATTTGGCGGTGGTCTTGTTGCGCTTCTTACTCCCTGCGTGTGGCCTATTATACCAATGACAGTAAGTTTCTTCCTGAAACGTACCAAGAGCCGCAAACAGTCGCTTACCGAGGCTATAACCTATGGTGTATCTATTATAGTAATTTATTTGGCATTGGGACTTATTGTAACTCTCTGCTTTGGTGCCAGCGCGCTTAATGCACTCTCAACAAATGCTGTGTTCAATATCTTCTTCTGTCTGTTGTTGGTACTCTTTGGTGCATCATTCCTGGGTGGATTTGAACTTACTCTCCCCTCAAGTTGGGTAAATAAAGTAGATGAGAAAGCAAGCAATACAACAGGTCTTTTGAGTATCTTCCTTATGGCATTTACTCTTGCTCTTGTGTCGTTCTCTTGCACAGGTCCCATTATTGGCTTCCTGCTTGTAGAGATGAGTACTCAGGGCGAACTATTTGGCCCTGCTGTTGGAATGTTCGGCTTTGCTCTTGCTCTGGCCCTCCCTTTCACTCTTTTTGCTCTTTTCCCAGCACTGCTAAAGCAGGCTCCCCGTTCAGGTGGTTGGATGAACACTGTAAAGGTTGTGCTTGGCTTTGTAGAGCTTGCCTTTGCGCTAAAGTTCTTCTCGGTGGCCGACCTTGCATACGGTTGGAGATTGCTCGACCGCGAGGTGTTCCTCGCTTTATGGATTGTGCTCTTTGTCTGCCTTGGTCTTTACCTGCTTAATATCATCCGTTTCCCTCACGACGACGAGGGCGAACAGAAGACATCGGTACCCCGTTTCTTCCTTGCACTCTTCTCAATCGCTTTTGCAGTGTATATGGTTCCCGGTCTTTGGGGAGCACCCTGTAAGGCTATCAGTGCTTTTGCACCTCCTATGTGGACACAGGATTTCAGCCTTAACAAGAATGTGATACACCCTGTCAGCTACGATTACGAAGAGGGTATGCGCATTGCCAAGGAGCAGGGTAAGCCCGTACTTCTTGACTTTACAGGACACGGTTGTGTTAACTGCCGCGAGATGGAGGCATCGGTGTGGACCGATGACCGCGTAATAGATATTCTGCAGCAGAAATATGTGCTTATCTCACTTTATGTCGATGATAAGACTCCGCTCCCCGAGGTTGTAACAGTGGAGGAGAATGGCGAAGCTAAAAAATTGCGCACCATTGGCGACAAGTGGAGCTATTTGCAGCGTGTGAAGTTAGGTGCAAATGCACAGCCTTTCTATGTTCCCGTAGATAACGATGGCAATCCTTTGAATGGCTCTTACGGACACAAGAAAAACGTAGACGAATATCTTAAGTTCCTAAACACAGGACTCGATAATTATAAAAAATAGTACATCGGGTCGACTACCGAAAAGTAACAAATATGTTGCTTATTTGGTAGGGAAATAACTCCAATAGTGGGGAATGTCTGTTTTCTAAAAAAGAGATAATTGTGATGAACGAGACAAAACTGCTTAAACCTTTTATCTGTCATCGTGCAGATAAAATATCGAAATATGCAAATAATACCGAGGCAATACAAACCAAGGTGTTGCGTCGGTTGGTCGATAGTGCTGCTGCTACCGAGTGGGGTGTGCAGCACAATTATAGCGAGGTTCGCCGTTACAGTGACTTTGCTTCTCGTGTGGGTGTGCAGGATTACGAGACGCTTAAGGGTTATATCGACCGTATGCGTCACGGCGAGAGAGATGTCCTTTGGAAAGGTACCTGCCGTTGGTATGCAAAATCTTCGGGAACAACGAACGACAAGAGTAAGTTCATTCCCGTAACAGCCGATGGTCTTAAGAGGGTGCATTATCAGGGAGGATTTGACGTCGTATCTCTCTATCTGCGTAATAATCCTCAGAGCCGTTTCTTCTCGGGAAAAGGACTAATCTTGGGCGGTAGTCACGCAAGTAATTATAATTTGCAGAACAGTCTTGTTGGCGACCTTAGTGCTATTCTCATCGAAAATGTCAACCCTTTGGTGAATTTCCTGCGTGTGCCCGAGAAATCAATCGCTCTTCTTAGTGATTTTGAGGAGAAGATGGATAAGATAGCTCGCGCTACACAGAATGTGAATGTGACAAATCTTTCGGGTGTACCTTCGTGGATGATGGCAGTACTGAAACATCTGCTCGATATCACAGGGAAAAAAAGTGTAGATGAGATATGGCCGAATATCGAGGTTTTCTTCCACGGCGGCGTTGCCTTTACACCCTATCGCGAGCAGTATAAGCAGTTGATACTAAAACCCGATATGCATTATATGGAAACCTATAATGCAAGCGAGGGATTCTTCGGAATACAGAGCGACCCCACCGACTCCTCGATGCTTCTTATGATAGACTATGACATATTCTACGAGTTTATCCCGATGGATGAATTTGAGAAGCCCAATCCCACTGTACTTCCATTATGGGAGGTAGAGACGGGCAAGAACTATGCTATGCTCATAAGTACATCTTGCGGCTTGTGGCGCTACCTCATTGGCGATACAGTACGTTTTACAAGCAAAGAACCCTATAAGTTCATCATCAGCGGACGAACAAAACACTTTATAAATGCGTTTGGAGAGGAACTGATTGTCGATAATGCCGAGCAGGGGCTTAAGGCGGCATGTCAGGCAACAGGAGCGCAGGTGGCCGAGTATACAGCTGCCCCGATATTTATGGATGCCGATGCTCGTTGCAGTCATCAGTGGCTCATAGAGTTTTCGCAGCCCCCCTGTTCTATGGAACAGTTTGCTCAGGTGCTCGACAGCACTTTGCAGCAGATAAATTCGGATTACGAAGCTAAACGCTATAAGGACATTACCTTGCAGCAGCTACAGATTGTCGAGGCACGCAAGGGGCTGTTCAGCGATTGGCTCAAGAGTAAAGGAAAATTGGGCGGACAACATAAGGTACCACGTCTGAGCAACAGCCGTCAGTATATCGATGAACTAATGTCAATGAACAATCTATGACAAAATTCGGTAAGAATAAGATATTGCTCCCATTAGTGGTTCTGCTTGCCGCTTGTGCAAGTATGGGAACACCCGATGGCGGTCCTTATGATGAGGAACCGCCTATCTTGGTCTCGAGCACCCCCGGGGTAAGAGCAAAGAATGTCAACAATAATAAGATTACTCTCGAATTTGATGAGAACATTAAACTCGAGAATGCGTTTGAGAAGGTGGTAATATCGCCTCCTCAGATTGAGATGCCCGAGATTAAGGCAAATGCACGCAAGATAACTGTTGAACTGTTCGACTCACTTGTGCCGGGTACCACTTACACGATAAATTTCAACGATGCAGTGGTAGATAATAACGAGGGCAATCCTTTGGAGAATTTCTCATTTATATTCTCTACAGGAGACCGCGTCGATACGCTTGGTGTATCGGGCACAGTGCTCAATGCCGAGGACCTTGAACCAATAAAAGGAATATTGGTGGGACTGCATAAGGCTGGTGACGACTCGGCTTTCTATAAGCGCCCATTTGAACGTGTATCGCGTACCGACAGCCGCGGACGTTTCACTATCACAGGTGTTGCACCCGGCGAGTATAATGTGTATGCTCTTGCCGATGCCAATCAGAACTATCTCTACGACCAGAAAAGCGAGAAGATTGCCTATCTTGGCTCTACGGTAGAGCCCTATGCAATGCCTGCCGTGCGTCCCGATACAGTGTGGCGCGACTCTCTTACCATTGATACCATAAGACACATACCATATACTCGTCTTATGCCCGACGACCTTGTGCTTTTGGCATTCAACGAGCCTTTTTACTCACAGTATCTGCAAAAGAGCCAGCGCAGCGAGCACAATCGTTTTACGCTCTTTTTTGCTGACACTAACGACACGATGCCTCAGCTCAAAGGACTCGATTTCGACTCGGACGATGCCTTTGTAATAGAACCATCGCTAAAGAATGATACAATCACTTGTTGGTTAAAGGATAGTACAATATTTCATCGCGATACGCTTACGCTCGCAGTGACCTATCGCGTGCCTGACTCATTAGGTGTTTTTGTACCGCGTACCGACACTGTGACACTCGTTCCAAAAAAATCGCGTGAGAGAGTGTTGAAAGAGCAGCAAGAGGCCTACGAAAAGGCCGAGAAGGCATTTATAAAGGCTGCCAAACGCAATAAGAATTTCGACGAGAATAACCCGCCTAAATATATTCCACCGACACCGGTGCTGAAGATAAAATCGCACAATTCATCGTCGATGGATATTGATGTACCCTACAGTATATCATTTGCCGAGCCGTTGCAGAGCATTGATACAGCTGCCATACACGTTTCAAAGGCAATAAATGACTCAACCTTTGTGCCTATCCCGTTTGTCTTCAGAGCAAGCGACAAGGAACATCGTCGTTATGTTGTTTATGCCGAGTGGCGCCCCGAGGAGAAATACAAGGTCGAGATAGACTCGGCTGCGTTTACAGGGCTCTATGGCGCTGCATCCGATAAGTTCAGCGAGACGCTTACTTTCCGTTCTCTTGACAGCTATGCTGTACTGAACCTCGCGATAAAGGGCATTGGTGATAATGCTATTGTTCAGCTGCTAAACGCTGACGGAGGTGTGCAAACATCGCAGAAAACCGAGCAGGGACGATGTACATTCTACTTCATTCGCCCTGCGAAGTATTATCTTCGTGTCATAATTGATGAGAATTGTAACGGCATATGGGATACAGGCGATTATGCGTCGCGTGTGCAACCCGAAAAGGTATATTATTATCCTCACGTCCTTGAATTGAAGGCGCTTTTCGAGTATGACCAGGATGATTGGGATATTATGCTCCCGTTGAACGAGCAGAAACCTTTAGAGATAACCAAACAGAAACCCGACCGCGAACGCAAAAAACGCAATCGCAATGCCGAGCGTAAATTCAAGTAAAGAATGAACAAACTATTAAGAAAAATACTACTGTTTGCAGTGGCAATGCTTTTAGCAATGCCTCTTACTGCACAGAATATAAAGCAAACACCGGCATTCCGCTCGGGTGAGACACTAAAGTGTAATTTCTATTTCAACTGGAAATTCATTTGGGTGAAAGCCGGCGGTGCCTCGCTTATAATACGTGATACAATATTTAATGGACAAAAAGCGCAGTATATGTCGTTGTTGAGCAGCACCAACAGTACTGCCGACGCTTTTTTTCGTATGCGTGATACTCTGACTACAGTTTTTACAAGTGATTTTCGTCCTTTGTACTATCGTAAAGCATCAGCCGAGGGAAAGCATTATTACCTCAATCAGGTTTGGTACAGCTATGGCGACGATGGCAGGGTAAAGGTAACGCAATATTTCCGTCGTAATCAAGAGGAACCGAAATACAAGGAGGAGTATGTCTATAATCAGGTTTACGATATGATGAGCCTGCTGGCATACGCACGTACACTTGATTTTGCCTCGCTAAAGAAGGGACAGCGTCTGACATTCCCTGTGGCCACAGGTAAGAAAATAACGAAGCAGCATCTTATATATAGGGGCAAGAAACGTACAAAGTCGGATGATGGCCACGACTACGATTGTCTTATAGTATCGCTTGTCGAGGAGAAGGATGGTAAAGAACGTGAGATAGTTAACTTCCATATAACTAACGACGATAACCATCTGCCTATACTGCTTGACCTCGCGCTTAATTTCGGTTCGGCAAAGGCACGTCTTTCGCATAAGACGGGACAGCTCTATCCATTGACTTCGGTGCGCGACTGATATAATTTGCTATAATAAAAATCAGACAGTTTCTCTTATCACACAAGAGAGACTGTCTGATTTTTGTCAGCTGAGCGAAAGGTTGATGGAAGGGCGATTAGAAATCGACCCTTCTGTCCGCGAGGATTAATACGGAACTAAATTGTTGATATTTATTTCTTACAGAAGAGTCTCATTGCGTGTAGGGGCGATTTTCAATCGCCCGAATGTCCGCGATTAACTCCTCACCCCTTTGGGAAGTTCTCTTATTTACAAATAAAAGGAGCAGTTATTATTATTGCGAGATATCTTAAACATCCGATTAAGCCTCTCTTTCTCTCCAATCCTTGTATAACTTTTCTATCTCCTCTATCGAGATTTCGAGTGTGCTTATGCTGCCGAAGAATTCGGGCAGCTCTTCGGTTAGGAAAAGCTCTTTGCGCAACTGTTTAATACGTTCCACTGCGCGTGGGGCAACAAAATATCCTATTCCGCGCTTGTTGTATATAATCTCCTGTCCTTGCAGTTGGTCGTATGAACGTACTACGGTGTTGGCATTAACCTCTACTGTGGCAGCATATTCGCGCACCGATGGGATGCGCTCCTCCTCGCGGTAGTTGCCCAGCAGAATCTCATCGCACAGTCGGTCGGCAATCTGTTGGTATATCGATTTTGTCTCTTTAAATTTCATATTTCACTTTCGTTTGCAAAGTTAGCACTTTTTATATAATTGCCAACTTCCCGAAATTCTTCAGGCTGTTGCGCCACACAAAGTAGTTTAATATCGATAGTGCTATAATGGTTACACTCATTAGCAGGTAGTCCGGTATCGTTATCGTGCAATATTTGATAATACCGCCGGCAATAAGCATTAATGCTACAACTATCACTAACATTAACAATGAACCTACAAACCAATTATGTCCTCGGCAGCGGATGTTTACATAGCAGTTGTATATTGTAATTCCAAATAGTAGTACATAGGTAGCTGTTCTCCATCCACCCTTGAATATAAAGAGATTGAAGAACAGGGGCGCGATACTCTGTCTGAACTCTTCGGGCTTAT